>NZ_DJIQ01000041.1:112568-145071 GCF_002433705.1 Oceanicaulis sp. UBA6590 | reverse complement strand
CGGGTTGTTCTTGCGGCGGCGGCACAGCACCTGGATGCAGCGCTCCACCTCGTGCTCGCGCCCGATCAGCGGATCGACGCCGCCTTCGCGGGCCTTCTCGTTGAGATCGACGCAATAGGCGGACAGCGCGTCATCCTTCTCCTCGGCGCCCTCGCCCGGCTCGACCGCATCCTCTTCCGCGCCACGGGGCGGACGGGAGTCGGACTCGCCCGGCTTCTTGGAGATGCCGTGGGAGATGTAATTGACCGCGTCATACCGGGTCATGTCCCGCTCGGCGAGGAAGTAGGCGGCATGGCTTTCGCGTTCGGCGAAGAGCGCGACCAGCACATTGGCGCCGGTCACTTCATCGCGACCGGAATTCTGGACATGGATCACCGCGCGCTGGATGACGCGCTGGAAGCCGGCCGTGGGTTTGGCGTCCTCGCCATCATCCACCATGAGGCTCGCCAGTTCTTCGTCTACATACTCATTGAGCGTGTCACGAAGCTCGTCCACATCCACATCGCACGCGCGCATGACCGCAGACGCATCCACATCCTCGCACAGCGAGAGCAGGAGATGCTCCAGCGTGGCGTATTCGTGCTTGCGTTCAGTCGCGGCCGTCAGGGCGCGATGCAGGGAACGTTCGAGAGTGGGTGAGAAAGAGGGCAAGGCCTAATCCTTTTCCATCGTGCACTGTAACGGGTGCTGAGCGCGACGCGCAGCGTCCATGACCTGGGCCACCTTGGTCTCGGCGACCTCGTAGGTGAACACGCCGCACACCCCGACTCCATGCTGGTGCACATGAAGCATGATGCGAGTCGCGTCTTCTTGCCCCTTGTGAAAAATGCGAACCAGAACCTCGATGACGAACTCCATCGGCGTGTAGTCGTCATTGAGCAGCAAAACCTTGTACATCGACGGACGCTTGGTCCGTGCGCGCGGCTTGACTGTAACGCCGGTCTCCTGATCGGGCAGGTCTGGCTTCTTAGGCTCACTCATGGGCAGTCAGGCGTCTCATATAAGCTTGCCCCAGCTTGATCCGGTTTTTCGGCTGCGGCAATCGATCCTGTAATTAAATAAGCGCGGCGGGGTTACTGAGAACCCCCTCAACTGATCACAACGCAGCTTATTCGTGGAAAGCGCGCCAATCGGGTCAAAAAAAATGGTCCGACGTCGAACGCCGGACCAGTCAGGGAGGATACGGGGCCGGACCGCGCGTCGAGACGCGGTCCGGCGATCAGGTGCGCCTAGCGCTGGGACTGCATCAGTTCCAGAGCGGCGGAGAAGCGATCATTGATCGGCTTGAAGGTGTCCTTGACCAGATTGGACATCAGGTCGGAATTCTTGTTCATCTCGGCCATCATGGCATCCAGGGACGACTTGGCGTAGTCGGACTGGATCTCGAGAACTTCCTGAACCGATTTGGCGCCAGCCATGGACTTGGCGGCGGCCACGCTGTCTTCCATGGACTTTTTGGCGAAGGCCAGGTTCGCAGCGTTCAGTTCCTCGATGGATTTCGCGGCCGTGGTGCTCGAGGCGATCACGGCGTCAACAGTGTCCTTGTGGAAGGCGCTGAAATCATTCACAGCCTTCATGGACTTCTCGAAGCCGTCCTTGATGGCTTCGTTCGACGCGGTGGTCATGGTCTCGATCGTGTCTTTCGCGGTGTTCTTGGCGGTGGTCATCGACGTGTCTCCAGAATATTTGCGCGGGGGCGAGGGTTTTCGGGTTTTGCTTTGGCCCGGCGTCTTTTTGGCGGTCCGCTTGGCCGGCGCCTTCGCGCTGGCCTTCACGGGACGAGCCGGTTGCTTCGCCGGCTCCGCAGCAGCCTCAGGGTTCGCTTCCGATTGAGACGCCGCCGATTTCGCCGCTTCAGCAGCGGTCGGCGCGGGCGTCTCAGACGCAGTTTCTTTCGGAGTCGCGTTCGCCATGATGGGCTCCATGCGCTGCCTGCTCGTTCGCAGGTGCAGCATATATGTACGCTCAGAAGCGACTCGTCAAGGCGTTTTTGTGCGGTGCACAATTTGTCGCGCCCTGTGAGCGCTGAAAATCCCGGCACGGTTAACGCTCGAGCAAGAGCTTGTGCCCCATCGTCCGGGGCATGTCTCGATACATCCTGGCCCTGCTGTGCGTTCTGAGCGTTTTCGCCCTCACCTCCCGCGCCGAGGCGAGCGAGCGATACGCCGCCTTTGTCGCGGACATGGAGACCGGCGAGGTCCTGCATTCGCGGCGGGCTGACGCCGAGCGCTATCCCGCCTCGCTGACCAAGATGATGACCCTCTACATGCTGTTCGAGGCGCTGGAGCGCGGAGAGGTCAGCCTGGATGACGCCATTACGGCCTCAGCGGAAGCAGCCAGCCGTCCGTCCTCGAAACTGGGCTTGCGTGCAGGACAGACGATCCGCGTCGAGGACGCGATCCGCGCCCTCATCATCCAGAGCGCCAATGACGTGGCGGTCGCGGTCGCCGAACACCTTCAGGACGACGAGGCGCGGTTCGCAGCCGTCATGACCCTGCGCGCCCGTGAGCTGGGCATGACCAACACCGTATTCCGGAACGCCTCCGGCCTGCCTGACGCGGCCCAGCACACCACGGCGCGGGACGTCGCCCGGCTCGCCTATGCCCTGCATGAGGACTTTCCTCAGTATTATCACTATTTCGGTGAGACCCGCTTCCGCTGGAATGGCGTCACCCATCGCAATCACAACTCTCTGGTCGGCAACCAGGCGGGCGTGGACGGTCTGAAGACCGGCTATATCCGCGCCTCGGGTTTCAACCTCGCCGCCAGCGCAGAGCGGGACGGTCATCGCATCATCGCCGTGGTGATGGGCGGGGTCTCCGCCTCGGTCCGTGACGCCCATGCCCGCGAACTGATCGAAGCCGCGTTCTCCGCACTCAACGCCCGTTCGGAAGGCCGGATGCTGGCGGCCATGAACACGCCGCGCCTGAACCCGGTGCGCGAACAGGAAATCCTCACCGCTGAGCTTACCACCCTGCCCGCCCAGACCGCCCAGGGCTCCGCCCCGGGCGCGCCTGCGGCTCAGGTGGAGCTGGCGGATCTGGACGCTGCGCCCCGTCCGCGGCCCTTCTCGCCTGTTGCAACGCCCGAAGGCTGGTCGGTCCAGGTGGGCGCCTTCACGTCCCAAGCCGCCGCCTCGGCGCGCCTTGAGAGCATCGCCATGATGGGCCTGCATTCGCTTCTGGGCGAGGCGCAAGCCCGCGTGGAGCCGCTGGAGCGTAATGGACGCCAGCTCTGGCGCGCCCGCTATGCCGGTCTGGACGGCGACCGCGCCCGCTCGATCTGCCAGCGCCTCGAAGCGAGCGGGGAATCCTGCTTCGCCGTGCCGCCTTCGGCCTAAGATCGATTCTCAATCATCACGTCGATCAAGTATCTCATTCCAGTCTTTCGAAACCCAGTTTCCATTATCCTTCCCAAGCGTCGCATGAAGGCAATCATCGACAGTTGGGTCCCCATATCCGCTCCATGGTCTGGTGGGCGTCACAACCCAAAGACTATCACGCGGCCCTATCAAAGCCTGAAGTTGTTCCATCATGGCTTCTAGGGATTGCTCTGTTCTTACCATCATCGCACTGGGCGTAAGGGTCGCCCAAGACCCCAAACTTTTAAGGCTCGTAGAGAATTTGGGTAGAAAACGCTCTTCGACATCGTAGATCACGAGAAATACTGAAGTAAGCGGCATTGGATTCATCTCACTAAATACGTTCCGAGCGTAGTTATTACTACCGAGCAAAAATCTAAATTACGAATCTCGATCTTCTTAAAAGATCAATGGGCTGATTAAAATTCGAGACTAGTCCTTCAAGAGAACGTCGCGCGCTTCCTGCACCTTTGCGGCCAGCGCATCAGATCCGCCCTGATCGGGATGGACCCGTTTCATCATGGTGCGGTGGGCCTTGCGGATCGTCTCTTCGTCCGCATCCGGGCCGACGCCCAGAATGGCGCGCGCCTCGGCTTCGCTCATCCCCGTTGAGGCGGGAGACGAGGATGAACCCCCGCCCGAGCGGCGGGACGGCTTGCGTCCCATGGCGACGCCCAGAAATCCGAGCGCTGCGCCAATCATGGGAATGCCGGCCACAGCGAGGCCGCGGATGGTGAGCAGGCCGCCCACCAGCAATCCGCCAACGCCCAGCACCCAACGCAAGAGGTTGGCCGCCTGTTTGGACGGCAGTTTCGCCATCAGGATGGCGATGACAACGCCGACCAGGATCAACAGGACGAAGAAGTAATAGATCATGATCGCGTTTCAGTCCGCCTCAGAACGGGAAGGGTTTCCCGCTCACGCCAGGCAGTTTGAGCACGATCATCAGTTCGCGCAATTCCTGACGGGCGGCCACATGGCTCATGGTGAAGGTCATGGACGAGCCCGCTTCGGTCAGATCAAGCAAGGTCAGCCCTGCGGGAAAGAGCTCGCGATAAATCACGCGCTCGGAAAAGCCCGGCGCCAGACGAAACCCGACGCGCTCGGAGAGCGCTTTCAAACCGCGACCAACGCGGCGCTTGTTGCGGGAATCGAGATTGGAGACCCGGTTGCGCATGACCAGCCAGTCAATGGACTTGCGGTCACGCATGGCCTTGCGCTTGCGGCACTCCCAGACCATTTCCGAATAGACGCTCGGGCGGCCGACTTCGAATGTGTCGCCATCGATCTCCGCCAGCAGCGCAAAATCTATGAAGCTGTCATTGATCGGCGTGATCAGTGTGTCGGCGCTCGCATGGGCGAGCCGAGCGTAATGGGTGTCGCCGCCGGGTGAATCCACGATGATGAAATCACAGCCGCGATGAAGCTGCCCCAGGGTTTCCTCCCAGGCCGCCCGCTCTTCCGCTTCCACTTCGTCAAGCGAGCGTGACTGAGAGATCGGCAGGCGCCCCTGCACCGGCATGGGCAGGGTGACGCCGCGCGCATCCGCCCAGCGGCGCCGGTTCTCAAGATAGCGACTGAGGCTCGCCTGACGCAAATCCAGATCAATCACGCCCACCGTCTTGCCCATTCGCATCAGGGCCACCGCCAGGTGAATGGCGACGGTGGACTTGCCCGCGCCGCCCTTCTCGTTCCCGACCACGATGACGTGCGCGCCCTCTACGGCGCGCCCCGATGACCCAACGGCGTCAGCAGACACGTTGACGACTCCCCGATACCCAGATGCCGCGGCGCTAGCATGCTCCGCGCTCAATGGCAAAGTGATGTTGTGGACCTAACCGGGCAGAGCCGCACCGGTAAAGTGCGTGGTCTGGCACCACAGACCCGCTGCTTGCGCCTGTGCGCACAGGGCCTGCGCGTCGGCGCGCGTGTCGAACGGGCCAGCCTTCAGCCGCAGGAAGTCGCCCTGCTCGAGATGCACAAGCTCGGTGCGCGCCTGCGTCGAGGACAGCGCTGGCAATTGTCCGCTCAGCTGCCGCCAGCCGATCTCGGCGTTGCTCATCAGCCGGTAGGAGGCCAGATGGGCGGCGTAAAGAAGGCTCTGCGCATTATCGAGATCCGGAGCCGGCGCAAAATCCTCTGGTCCGGCGAGGGCCGCCGTCGGCGTCATAGGGGTTTGGGGCGCTTCGAGCAGCGCCGCCCGCAAGGCGCCCATCTCGGCGCTCGAGGCCTCGATCCGTTCAGGATGACGCTGGGCGGTATCTTCAAGCAGGCGCGCGAGCTCCAGAGCCGGTTGCGCCCGACCTTCCACAGATGGAGAGCCCGTGCTGACACAGGCCGTCAGGCCCAGTGTCGCCAATGTGATGAAGACCAGTCGCATGCCTATCCCCAGAACCGAGTCGCGCGCTTGCGAGTCTGCCACGGCTAAGGCTAGCGTGCAGCCTGTAATTTCGCCCAGGAGGCCGCCGTGTCCAACGGTCCCGAACTCTCCCTGCCCGCCGCCTACAACATCGCTGATCTACGCGAACAGGTCCGGCAATGGCGATCCGATGGCCTGCGCATCGGCTTCGTGCCGACCATGGGCGCGCTGCATGACGGCCATCTGGCGCTGGTCAAACAGGCGTTGGAAACGTCAGATCGCGTCATCGTCAGCATTTTCGTGAACCCGACCCAGTTCGCGCCGGGCGAGGATTTTGACTCCTATCCGCGCACGCTCGAGGCGGACGCCCAGAAGCTCGCCAGCATTGGCGCGCATCTGGTCTATTCGCCCGATGCGGGGGAGATGTATCCCGAAGGCTATGTCACCACCGTCAGCCTGACCGGACCCACACATGGGCTGGAAAGCATTTCTCGTCCTCACTTCTTCAACGGCGTCGCAACCGTCGTCTGCAAGCTGCTCAATCAGGTCCAGCCCGATCTCGCGGTCTTTGGCGAAAAGGATTACCAGCAGCTCATGGTGATCCGCCGCATGGTGCGCGACCTCAACCTGCCTGTGGAGATTGCAGGCGGGGAGACGGTGCGTGAAACCGACGGCCTCGCCCTCTCCTCCCGCAATGTCTATCTGAGCAAGACGGACCGCAAGCGCGCCGCGCGCCTCAATGTGATCTTGCAGGAATTCGCTGACGCGCTGAAAGACGGCGCCAATGTCGCCGACGCTCAGCACCAGGCTCAGCTCAAGGCCCAATCCGCCTTCGATGGCGTGGATTACGTGGTTGCGCGCGATGCAGCGTCGCTTGAGGCGCTGCCCTCCGGTCCGATCGAGGGTGACGCGCGGGTTCTGGCGGCGGTGCGCGTGGGCAAGACGCGTCTGATCGACAATCGCCCCGCTCCGAAGGCCTAGATCACCAGGCGCCCAGCTCGATCAGCTTGCGGCGCAGCTCGTCGGGCAGGTCTTCCCCGCCCGAATGCTCTGTGAGGTCCGCAGGCGCATCTTCCGCCTTCAGATAGCGCCAGCCCTGAAAGGCGCGCCGCGGCGACGGCGCGGTGCGAACAAGTTTGTTCTCAAGCCAGATATTGCACCGCTTGACGCCTTCGGGGTCGGTGAACTCTTCCAGGTCGAGCACTGGCTGCCGCACCTGGATGACGCGCTTGATCACCCAGTACAGCGAGCCGCCCGCAAGGATCTCGTCCTTGCGCTTGGGCGTCATGCGGGTGGTGTGGACCGTCGGCTGACCGTCATGACGGTCGAGCCAGCCTTGCAGCTGTTCAACCGAATCCACACCGACGCAGAGTTTGACCAGATTGAGCGCCATGGCGCGGAGTTAATGCGACTCCGCCGCGTCAACAACCGCTCCGCCTGCAGAGGGCGTCGCCCACTGCACGTCGAGAATGTCCACGCTCATGCTCTCGTCGAATGACTGGAAGGCGGCTGACCCAGCAATGTTGAACCTCAGGCTCTCCAGTCGCGGCCCGTTCACCACTTCGTCAAAGACATAGCTCTGCACGAAACGGAAATCCTCGATGCGGGCAGCGAAGTTGGGCTTCACACTCTCGCGCAGGATCATCTGGAAGCCGGCCACATGACCGGTCTGGGCGTTCACGCTGACTTCGCCCGTCATGGCGTCCAGCATGCGTCGCGCGGCGCCATCGGGTTCATCCTCATCATCGGGAAAGGCCTGGGGCGTGAAACCGTAGATGAGCAGACCGTCTTCCTCACGCAGGAGAGTGGCTTCGGATCCGATGATGCGGCGCAGGTCTTCAGCATCGAAATCCTCCCCCCCAAAGCCATCCTCTTCGTCTTCCTCAGAGGCGTCCTCATCGGACAAGAACATCTCTTCCCACATCTCGCGTTCTGACTCGTTCAGACCCGCTTCAGACGGCGACAGCAGCGTGTAATGGCTCGCACCGTCCGCATCCTCCTGGATGCGCACCGTGATCTGGCCGTCATTATCGCCCACCATCACGTCCACACGTTGAGCGACTGGGTCATTAAGGCTGACCGACAACGCCCGCTCGAGCGGGTCGGGCAGCTGAGCGAGAGCGGCGGAGGAGCAAAGCGCGGCGCAAGCGCCCAGCGTCAGGGTGCGAAGCATGAAACAGCCCTTGTCATTATCAGGAGGCGGCAGTGTCGCCTTCCTAATGCGGCGAGACTAGGGCCGACATCAGACAAATTGTCCCTGATCAGGCGGTGGCGCGATCCGACAGGCCGTCCTTGTGCGCGAGATCCACATCGAATGTGGTTTCGCTTTTCGGCGCGGGCTCGGAAGGAGCGCCCATCACGCTCTGATACGCCTTGAACGCCCTGGACAGCCCCATCTTGGCGTAAGCCTGAACCCCACGGGTCGACGCCGTGCGCGGGGTCCAACCGGCCTGACGCAGCACGCCATTGGCGTGATAGACGCCGTTCTGGAGCGTGGACTGGGGCGTCACCATCTCGACGGTGATCGACACGTTCAGACCCTCAAGGTTCTCAACCCGGTGCGGCGCGTGCAGCGGCCAGGAGACAAATGCGCCAGGGTCGAGATCAATCTGGGCCGCCTGTTCGTCCCAGGCGGGGTCAAACGGGACATCCTCGGTCTGGGTCTTGTGCAGGATCGCTTCCATGAATTGCGGATCCACGAAGGGCGCGCGCGGTGGATAGATGCGGAAGCGTTTCCGGCCCTTCACATGCAGCAGCAGGGTCTCAGAGACGTCAGAGTGGAAGAACACCTGCGCCCGGGGGCTGGAGATCAGGATGCCGCCATACGCGCGCAGCGGACTGAATCCCGGATTGAGACGCTTGAGCTGACTGATCAGGGCTTCGAAGATCGGCTTGTAGACCGGATCGGTGTCCATCGCCTGGCGCAGATTGATCCACAGCTTGCCTTCGCGCACCGCCTCGATCAGCTCACGGCCTTTCAGGCCTCCGCCCTCGCCGGCTCGCCAGCTTTCCCGATCGGTCGGATCATCGCCCATGGTGCAAATGTCCGTCAGCCCTTTGGGGTGACGGTTCAGCAGCGCGGCGAGCGCCAGCTCGCTGAAGGCCGGATCCATGTGAAGACGGTGACGCGCGGTCACAACGCCCTGGCGGAAATCCTTCCGCTTGTCGTCATTCCAGTCGATCAGCACAGGGTCGGTCATCACGGGCGCTCCGTCGCAAACTGGGACGCTCTCGCATCCTCTGTCGCAAACGGTGCATCACACGGGCCAAACCCTTGATCAGAGGCGGACTACTCGTCCGCCAGCGTCACCAGAATGGCGCCGTCGCCGACCTGATCGCCCTCTGCGGCCGAAACGCTGTCCACCACGCCATCGCGCGGCGCAGACAGCGCGTGCTCCATCTTCATGGCTTCCAGAACCGCCAGCGTCTGGCCCTTCTTCACGCTATCGCCCGCCTTGACCGGCACGGACAACACCTTGCCGGGCATCGGCGCCTTAACCGCGCCGCCCGCCTCCAGAGCATCCGCCATCGCCGCCGGATTGTAGAGGCTGATCAAGTGGGTCTCGCCTTGTGTCGCCACCAGCATGCCGCGCTTGCGCGCCTCGAGACGGGCCGAGACTTCCCGGCCGTTCAGGCGGGCCGAAACTTCGGTCGCGCTCAATCTGAGCTCACTCAGCGCAAAGCTCTCCTCGCCAATCCGGGCGGTGATGCGGTCACCCTCGCGCTCAAGCGAGACCGACAGCCGGGCTTCATCCGCCTGGAAGCCCATCTCGATGACCGAATCCGCATTGGCGCGGAAGCCATCCGCAACCGACCAGGGATCTGACGCGTGAGCAAAGAGGCCTGCGCCATGGGTCAGACCGAGGGCCGCCGCCACATAGCTGAAAGCAGGCGGTGATTTCGGCGCCAATTCCTCAAGGCGCGCATCGATGAAACGCGTATCCACCTCTCCGGCGCGGAAATCGGCATGGGTCAGCGCCCGGCGCAGGAAGCCCGCATTGGTCTTGACCGGATAGACGCGAACCTCGTGGTCCAGCACCGTGACAAGCCGGTCGATGGCGTCCTCACGCGTGTCGCCGAAGGTGATCAGCTTGGCGATCATCGGATCATAGTGCAGCGAGACCTCACCGCCCTGCCGCACGCCGGAATCGGTGCGAACGCCGTTCGCCAGATCGGTCTTGGGCAGATCGAGAAAATCGAGCTGCCCGATGGAGGGCAGGAAACCGGTCGCCGGGTCCTCGGCATAGAGCCGGGCTTCCATGGCCCAGCCCTTGAGATGAATTTCGTCCTGCTCCGGCACCGAACCGCCCGATGCGACGCGCAGCTGCAGCTCGACCAGGTCCATGCCCGTGACAGATTCGGTGACCGGATGCTCCACCTGGAGACGGGTGTTCATCTCCATGAAGTAGAAGCCGTCCTCGCGCAGCGGGCCCGAACCATCCACGATGAACTCGATGGTCCCGGCGCCCACATAGTCCACCGCCTGCGCAGCGCGGACAGCGGCCGAGCACATGGCGACGCGCACATTGGGCGTCATGCCCGGCGCGGGGGCTTCCTCGATGACCTTCTGGTGGCGGCGCTGAAGCGAACAGTCCCGCTCGAAGAAGTGCACCACCCGGCCTCGGCTGTCGCCAAAGACCTGAACCTCGATATGGCGCGGACTAGAGATGAATTTCTCGATCAGGACGCGCTCATCGCCAAAGCTCGACGCCGCTTCGCGCTTGCAGCTTTCGAGCGCTTCCAGGAAAGCGTTCGACTCCTCGACCTTGCGCATGCCCTTGCCGCCGCCGCCGGCGACCGCCTTGATCAGCACCGGATAACCGATCTCGTCGGCCTGGGCCTTGAGATGGTCCGGCTCCTGATTGTCGCCATGATAGCCCGGCGTGACGGGCACGCCCGCCTCTTCCATCAGCTTCTTGGCGCGGTCCTTCAGACCCATCGCCTCGATGGCTTCGGCCGACGGCCCCACAAAGGTGACCCCCGCTTTCGCGCAGGCGCGGGCGAACTCGGCGTTCTCTGACAGGAAGCCATACCCGGGATGGATTGCGTCCGCCCCTGTATCCTTCGCCGCCTTCAGGATCAGATCGGCCTTGAGATAGCTTTCACGCGCCGGCGCCGGGCCCAGCAGCACGGCTTCATCGGCCATCCGCACATGAGGCGCTTCTGCGTCGGCTTCGGAATAGACCGCGACCGTGGCGATTCCCAGACGGTGCGCCGTGCGCATCACGCGGCAGGCGATTTCACCCCGGTTGGCGATCAGAAGCTTTTTCATCATGGGCTGGCATCCATTGCGGTGAAAGCTGATGGCGCGGTTTTGGGCCAAGCCGGGCCCGTGTGCAAGCTTAGCTCTGTTTATCAGGGCGTTCGGCGCCCCGGGTCAGCACCACAAGCACGAAACTGATCTGCATGAGGAGGAACCAGCTCCCGAGCTTGGCGAGCGAGACCATTTTCCACTGATGCTCCTGTCCGGGATAGCTCCAGGCGCGCGCGAAGGTCCCGATATTCTCGGCGAACCAGATAAAGAGCGCGACCAGAACGAGCCCCAGGAGAAGCGGCATGAAGCGATGGGCGCGGTCGGGCCGGAACCAGATCACGCAGGGGCCATAGATCAGCGCGCTCGCGGCGAAGAGCGCCCAGCGGATATCAATCACATAGTGATGGCTGAAGAAGTTGATGTAGATGGCCAGCGCCAGCAGCGCCTGAGCCCAGACCGGCGGGAAGCGGTCAAAGCGGAAGTCGAAAATGCGCCAGACCCGCGCCATATAGCTGCCGACGCTGGCATACATGAAGCCTGAAAACAGCGGCACGCCCCATATGGCGAACAGGGCATCGTTTGCGCCGGGATAGACCCAGGACCCGGCATGGACCTTGAAGATTTCCATCGCGGTGCCGACCACATGGAAGACCGCGATGATCCGCACCTCGGCCCAGCTTTCCAGCCGGAAGGCGATCATGCCGATCTGGATCGCCACCGCGCCCAGCGTGATGACGTCAAACCGGTGCAACGGCGCATTGGCTGGATAGAACAGATAGACGCCCAGAATCAGCGCCAGCATCAGCCCGCCAAAGAGGCACGCCCAGCCCTGCTTGATCCCGAACGCCAGGAATTCGAAGGCCGCGAGCGAAACCGGCCCCCTCACCCAACGGGCGCGCAAGGCCTCCCGCTCGCGGTGAAACCAGGCTTCAAGATCGCGCAGGCTCAAGCGGACTAGTCCGCCCAATAGGGTTTGCGCTTTTCAAGGAAGGCGGCGAGGCCTTCGCGGCCCTCATCGCTGACGCGGCGGTCGGCGATCTGGTGGGCGGTCTTGCGCAGGAGGTCGTCATTGATCTCGCGATCGGCGACCATATCCACCAGCGCCTTGGCGTCCCGCACCGCGCCCGGGGCGGTCTGGAAGGCGAGCTTGCCCAGATATTCCATCATGTCATCGAGCTCGTCCGCGCTCTCGACCACATATTGCGCAAGGCCGATCTTGTGGGCGAACTCGCCGTCAAAGCCCTCGCCCGTGGCAAACAGGGCGCGGGCATAGCGTGGACCAATGGCGCGCACCACGAAGGGCGAAATGGTCGCCGGGGTCAGTCCAAGGCGCACTTCAGAGAAGCGGATCTTGGCGTCCTTGACCGCCACGGCCACATCACACGCCGCCATCAGTCCGGCGCCGCCGCCCATGGCCGCGCCCTGAACCAGCGCAATGGTGGTCTGGGGCAGATCGTGCAGGCGCTTGAGCATGCGCGCGAGGTTCAGAGCATCGGCCTGGTTATCCTCATGGGTCCAGTCCGCCGCCGCTTTCATCCATTCCAGATCCGCACCGGCGGAGAAGCTGCGCCCGGCGCCGCGCAGGAAGACCACGCGCACCTCGTCGGTGTTTGCGCGCAGGGTCTCGAAGATGTCGGACAGGCGCGCAATGATGTCGGCGTTGAAAGCGTTATGCTTGTCAGGCCGGTTGAGCGTGACGATGGCGGCGCCGCCGGGAGTTACATCGAGCAGGACTTCGTTTTCAGCAGCCATCAGACATCGCCTCTTCGCTAGCAGTCAGTATCTCTTCTGATTACTCCGCCGGGCGCGCCGGGCCAAGCCGTCACCTGTGCGTCGAAATGACGAAGGCCCGCCGCCGGTCAGGGCGGCGGGCCTTGCTGACCCCGAAATGACGGCGATCTAGCGCGGCAGGACGATCGCCTTGATGATGTAGAGCACCGTCAGGCCAACCAGATAGGTCAGGCCCAGAAAGGCGATGTATTGCCAGTAGAGCATGTCGGTCACCGGCGGAATCGCGAAGCTTGCGCCGTCGCGCACCATCGGCAGCACGATATCGACGATCACATGAACGATCGCCGAGAGCACCGTGAAGATCAGAATGGCGGCGTATTCCTGCATCAGCAGCGCCATCACCAGGCCGATCACGCCCATCTGCACGCCCAGGAAGATCCAGTTGATGGAGCCGCCATCGCCATGCATGGAGTATTGCAGTCCGGCCATGAGCCAAGACCAGACGGGCTCGATATAGGCCCAGATTTGATCGATGTATTCCATAGTCATCCCCTCGCCAGCCAGCCTTACTGAAGGCCGCCACTGAGCAGAGCGTGCCAAGAAGTTAACAAAAATCAAGCAAAACTCTTGTTGCACCGCCAAAAAACGGCAATGCAGACAAGTCTCGGCGGCTCTGTTTCTCGGTCTTGGTTAACGCTTGAATAGAAGGCGCTTGATGATCGCAAAGATCGTGATGACGACCAGATAGCCCACCAGCACCACAGCGGCGTAACGCCAGTAATTGCCTTCCAGAATGGGCGGCAGTCGCAAAGCGGCGCCATTGGCGATGACCGGGATCAGGATGTCCACGGCGAGGTGGATGACCGTGGCCGCCAGCACGATGACCGGTAAACGTTTGAGGTCCGGCAGCACAATGGCGGCGACCAGCGCAATGAGGAGCCCCTGCACCGCATTGATCTCGTTAAAGCCCGCCCGCATGAAGTCGAGCACGTCGTTGAGAATTTCCATAATGTCCCCCATTAACCCGTGGGGGTGTTGTAACCCTATCGGGCTGCCCGGCCTAGGGTCCGCGTCTTTTCAAGCATGGACAGACGGCTTTTCTCGCTGATCTGGACGCCGCCAAAGACGGTGTGCCGCACAGGCTTGAAGCCGGAAATCTTCAACAGACCCGCCTCCAGCGCTTTGAGTGAATGCGCGCCGAAGATCAGTTTGTAGGCAAATCCCGGCATGCCCATGGTGACGATCAGGCGCGCAGACTTGCCTTTCATGCGCTGGGCGGGCCAACCGGCGCCGTTCGCGCTCGTGGCCAGGAAGAATTCTCCACTGGCGGCATGCTCGAAGAACGCCTTGGTCTTGGCGGGAATCTCCCCCAGCCAGAGCGGATATATCAGCACGAGGTGATCCGCCTCGCTCATCGCCGGCCGCACCGGATCAAAGACCGCAGGCGGCTTCGTTTCGAACTCTTGCGGTGAGGACAGAAAGCCGAACTCCATCGCGCCCACATCAAGGCGATCGACGATATGGCCCGTCTCCTGCGCGCCGGCCTGATAGGCGTCGGTCAGCGCATGGCAGAACCGCTCGGGCGATGGATCGGGATGGCCGTTGATCAGGCAGATACGCTTGGGCATGGGGCGCTCCTGCAAAGCTGTGCAGGAAGTCTACCCTGAAAGAGCAACGCACGGGATGCGGCGCAATGCCCCCTAGTCGGCGCTCACCTCGATCCAGATTTCATTGCGTCGGAAGGGCCCCGGGATCCAGGGCGGGTTGTAGGCGGCGAAAGTCGGCGCACCCAGCGCTGACAGCCCTCGCTCGCTGAGGAAGGCTTCAAGCTCTTCCAAATGGCGCTCGGCGCGGCGTTCATTCATCACACCGGAAAACTGGATGACCGCCACCCGACGCGGCGGCGCCTCGCGCAATCGCACATCGGGATCATTGGCGACCGGAAGCGTTTCCATCGTCCATTCAGACGGCATGATGAAGGAGACGACCCATTCCCCCTCTCCCGCCGGCTCGTAAGTGACCGGCGCCGTCATGGCGATGGACTGGCCCGAGCGAGAGGCGGTGACAGGCGCAGTCATCGCGATGTCTTCGCGGGGCTGATTGCCGCCGAAGATGTAATTGGCGAGCGGCTGGAAGCCGCGCCGCGTGGCGGTCTGACGATCCCCCCTGACGGTCACCTCGGCGTGAATGAGACCGGGATAATCGCGGATCTCGATCGATCCCACGCGCTCCACCATCGTATAGGACGGCTCTTCAGCGGCCATGGCCGCACCGGAAGCGAGTAGGCAGACCAGGCCTGCCAAGCCAGCGAACACGCGCATGATCGAACTCCAATCGCATCATGCGCCTTGTTACGGCTCGCCCGGCCAGCCGGATCAGTCCTACATCCGGAAGACGCCGAACTTGGTGTCCTCGATGGGGGCGTTCAGAGCCGCGGACAGCGCCAGGCCTACCGCGCGGCGGGTGTCTTCTGGCGCAATGACGCCATCATCCCAGATGCGGGCGGTGGAGTAATAGGGCGAACCCTCTTCCTCGTATTTCTCGCGGATGGGCTGTTTAAAGGCTTCTTCGGCCTCAGCGCTCCATTCTTCACCGCGCGCTTCCATGCCGTCGCGCTTGACGGTGGCGAGCACGCTGGCGGCCTGTTCGCCGCCCATCACCGAGATGCGCGCGTTCGGCCACATGAACAGGAAGCGCGGGCTGAAAGCACGGCCGCACATGCCGTAATTCCCTGCGCCATAGGAGCCCCCGATCACCACAGTGATCTTGGGCACCTTGGCGGTGGACACCGCCGTGACGAGCTTGGCGCCGTCCTTGGCGATGCCGCCCGCCTCGTATTTCGAGCCCACCATGAAGCCGGTAATGTTCTGCAAGAACAGCAGCGGGATCTTGCGCTGGCAGCACAGCTCGATGAAGTGCGCACCTTTGAGGGCGCTTTCCGAGAACAGCACGCCGTTATTGGCGATGATGCCCACAGGCATGCCGTGCAGTCGGGCGAAGCCGGTCACCAGCGTCTCGCCATAGAGCTTCTTGAACTCGTCAAATTCAGAACCGTCCACCAGACGCGCGATAACCTCGCGCACGTCAAAGGGCTGTCGCGTATCAACGGGGATCACGCCGCCCAGCTCCCTGGGATCAAGACGCGGTTCGCGCGGCTCTTCGAGGAAAACCTGTTTGGGTTTGACGGTGTTGAGACCCGCCACGATCCGGCGCGCGATCTGCAGCGCGTGATCATCATCCGCGGCGTAATGATCCACCACGCCGGATTCGCGCGCGTGCACATCCGCGCCGCCGAGATCCTCCGCCGAGATCACTTCGCCGGTCGCGGCCTTCACCAGCGGCGGGCCGCCCAGGAAAATGGTGCCCTGCTTGCGCACGATCACGGTTTCATCGGACATGGCCGGCACATAGGCGCCGCCTGCGGTGCAGCTGCCCATCACCACAGCGATCTGCGGGATGCCTTCAGACGACAGATTGGCCTGATTGAAGAAGATGCGACCAAAATGCTCCTTGTCCGGAAACACTTCGGCCTGGTGCGGCAGGTTCGCGCCTCCTGAATCCACGAGATAGATGCAGGGCAGGCGATTCTCGCGCGCCACTTCCTGAGCGCGCAGGTGCTTCTTCACCGTCATCGGGTAATAGGTGCCGCCCTTCACCGTGGCGTCATTGCACACGATCACGCATTCGCGGCCCGACACCCGGCCAATGCCGGTGATCATGCCCGCGCCGTGGACATCGCCCTCATACATGTCGTTCGCAGCCAGCGCGCTCAGCTCCAGAAAGGGCGAACCCGGATCGAGCAGGCGCTGGACCCGGTCGCGAGACAGGAGCTTGCCGCGCTTGAGATGTTTCTCACGGGCGCGCTCGTTTCCGCCCAGAGCGGCCTGGGCGGTCTTCTCCCGCAACTCGGCGACCAGCTTGGCCATCGCCTCGGCATTGGCCTTGAAGCTGTCCGAGGACGTATCGAGCTGGGTGTGAAGTTCGGTCATGGCGCGAAAATCCGTCTGGTAAATCGAGACTGATGCGCTGCTTAGCCTGTTCAGGACAGCCCGCGCAATGGCTGCGGCGCCCCTTGCCGTTTGTCCGGACCCATCGGAAGGTGAGCCCAACGGAGGAGAAATCATGACGGAATACACGAGCTTCAAGGTCAGCCAGGACGGCCCGATCGCCCGGATCACCCTGAACCGGCCTGACAAGCGCAACACAATGACCCCCGCATTCTGGGCCGAACTGCCCAAGGCGGTGAGCGCCCTGTCGGACGCCGGCGAGACTCGCGTGCTGATTCTCGACGCAGAAGGGCCGGTCTACACCGCCGGTATGGACATCTCGGTCTTTACCGACCCCAACGCGCTCAAGACGGACTCCGCCTCGATGCGCGAAGCTTTCATGACCGCGGCCACCGCACTCCAGGACAGCTTCACCGCTTTCGAGAAGGCCCGCTTTCCCGTCATCGCCGCCATCCAGGGGCCGTGCGTGGGCGGCGGCGTCGACATGATCTGCGCAGCTGATATGCGCTACGGGACGGATGACGCCTGGCTGCGGATCGAGGAAACCAATATCGGCATGTTCGCCGATGTGGGCACGCTACAACGCCTGCCGGGTCTCATTCCCGAAGGCATAGCACGCGAGCTGGCCTATACCGGCGAGAATCTGAGCGCGGAGCGCGCCGAGCGCCTGGGCCTCTACAATGCCGTCCTGCCGGATGCGGAGACCCTCAAAGCGCATGTGGACCGGATCGCGCACGCCATCGCCAGCAAGGCGCCCTTGACCATTTCGGGCATCAAGCGCTCCTTCCTCTATGCGCGCGACCACACGATCGCTGACAGTCTGGAACACGCCATGACGCTCCAGGCCTCGCTGTGGAGCCCAGAAGACATCATGGAGGCGATCACGGCGCGCGCTGAAAAACGCGGGGGTGAGTTCAAGACATTGACCCCGGTCAAACGCATGGGACAATCCTAGGAGCGAGGCGTTGCGCACAAAGGACAGGTCATGAACCTGGGACTGAGCATTCTGCCGTTTTTCAACCGGGTTGAAAAAGCCGCGCTCCGCGCCGTTGAGGCGGAGGTGGAATGGTTCTGTCTGCCGGCGGGTCAGACCCTCTTTGAAGAGGGCGAGATTGCGGATTCCTTCTATCTGGTGCGATCCGGCGCCCTCGCCGCCTTCAGGCGCGGCGCCGACGCCCGCCCCGAGCTGGTCGGTCACATCCGCGCTGGCGAACCCATTGGCGAGATGGCGCTCGTGGAGGACCGACCCCATTCGGCCAGCGTCTACGCCTTGCGCGATTCCGAGCTGGTGAAGTTGCCCAAGGCGGCGTTCGACAAACTCACCAACAAGCACGCCTCGCTGATGCGCGAGCTGAGCAAGATGATGCTGTCGCGGATCCGGGCCGGGGAATCCTATCGCCGGTCCGAACCGCGGGTCTTTGCGCTGATCTCCACCTCGCCGACGATCGATCTCGAATATCGCAGCCAGCAATTGCGCGACGCGCTTGAGGAGATGGGCGTCTCCTCCATTTCCTGCGGCGAGGAATGCGCGGACTGGCCCGGGCCGCGTCTGGACAAGTTCGAGGCCGAGTATGACATCGTCATTCTTCAGGCCCGGCTCGGCAATTCCAACTGGGCGCGGCGCGCCATGGCGCGCGCCGACCGGATCTGGATGATGGCGCGGGCCGATGCCCGTCCCTCCATCCCGCTCATGCCTGAAGACCCGAGCCCCGCCGCCAAGCTCAAGCTGATCGACATGGTGATGGTCCACAATGAGGGGGTGCGCAAAGCCGCGAACCCGTCTGAATGGATCGCGGCGGCGGATGCCGCGCGCTGCTTTCACTGGCGCCAGCAGAACGCCAGCGATGTGCGCCATATGGCGCGAACCATGTGCGGAAAGTCTGTCGGGCTGGTGCTCTCTGGCGGCGGCTCGCGCGCCTACGCCCATGTGGGCGCCATCCGCGCCTTCAAGGAAGCGGGCGTCGAGTTCGATTTCTATGGCGGCGCCTCAATGGGCGGCATCATCGCCGCTGGCGCGGCCATGGGCTGGGACATGGACGAGCTTGAGGACCGGATGCGCCGCGCTTTCGTGGACTCAAATCCCCTGAGCGACTGGGTCATGCCTGTAGTCAGCCTGACCAAGGGCAAGCGGGTGGACCGGCGCCTGAAAGAGCATTTTGGCGAGATCGACATTTCCGAACTGCCCCGTCCCTTCTTCTGCGTGTCCTCGAGCCTGAGCAGCGGCGCCACCCGCATTCACCGCACCGGCGTACTGTCGCGGGCCCTGCGCGCCTCCATCGCCATTCCGGGCCTGTTGCCGCCCATCGTGGATGGCGACGACGTGCTGGTGGACGGGGCGGTGTTCAACAATTTCCCGATCCAGGAACTCAAGGCCTACCATCGCGGCGTCAATGTCGGCTGTGACGTCACGCGCAATAACGCCATCAACCCGGACGATTTCCGTGATGTGCCCAGTTTCACCGGCTGGGTGGCGCGCCATGGCCTGTCCGATCCGCCGCCGATCGCCTCGCTTCTGATGCGGGCGGCGACAGCAGGCACGCTGGAGCAACATGCCCTCACCCGGCGAGCTGCAGACATCCTGGTCCTGCCCGAGCTGGAACTCGACATGCGCGAGTGGAAGCGGTTCGATGAAGCGGTCGAGGCCGGATACAAGAGCGCCAAGCGCATGATGCAGGAGATGCCCAACGCCTTGGCCCGTCGCTTCGGTTGATCCGCGTGCAGGAATGCTGCGCTGCGATGAAACCCATCGCCTTCCATCCGCGTTCCTGTTGCCTAGGTCCTGAAGACAAGCAACCAAGGAGCGCGCAATGACCGAGCGAACCCAAGCCAATGGCGCCGACATTCCCAAGCTGGGGTTTGGCACCTGGCAGCTGGAAGACGAGGATGCGGCGCGCGGCGTGGCGACGGCTCTCAAGACCGGCTACCGCCATATCGACACCGCCCAGATCTATGGCAATGAAGCCGCTGTAGGCGATGGCTGGAAACAGTCCGGCGTAAAGCGCGAGGACTTCTTCCTGACTACCAAGGTCTGGCGAGACAAGTTCCGCGACGGCGACCTTCAAGCTTCGGTGAAAGAGAGCTTGGACAAGCTCAAGACCGATTATGTCGATCTCCTGCTCTTGCACTGGCCTGTGCCCGAAGTGCCGATCGCCGAAACCATGAAGGCGATGAACGAGGTGAAGGAAGCCGGCCAGGTCAGGCATATCGGCGTGTCCAACTTCACCGTCGACCTGCTGGATGAGGCGCGCGCGCATTCCGGCGCGCCGCTCGTCGCCAATCAGGTGGAATACCACCCCTATCTCGATCAGAACGCCGTGCTGACCGCTTGCCGCGCCGCCGGCATGGCGATGACCGCCTATTCGCCCATCGCCCAGGGCAAGGTGTTTGACGACGCGGTCATCACCGAGATTGCGAAGGCCCACAATGTCTCGCCGGCCCAGATCGTGCTGCGCTGGCTGATAGATCAGGACAGCGTGATCGCCATTCCGCGCAGCTCGAGCGACAAGCACATCAAATCGAACTTCGAGATTGCGGACCTGAAACTCAGCCAAGAGGAAACGGGCCGGATCAACTCACTGCGCAGCCCGGACGGCCGATTGATCGACCCCGACTGGGCGCCCGACTGGGACAAGTAGACCCGCAAGAAAAACCCCGCGCCAATGGCGCGGGGTTTTTCTTACATATCCAGTTCGGCCAGCTGCGCTTCGAGATCCAGCGCCCGCCGGGCCGTAAAATCATTGAAACAGGAATTGGCGATGACGCCCATCAGGGTGCCGCCCTCATAGGCGAGGCTCTGCTGGGAGCATTCCGCCTCCCGAAACGCCAGCCAGGCGCGCTGGGCGTCCAGCAGACGCTCGCGACGCTGGAGCTGTTCGCGCGCCTGAAGGCGGTCGCGCAAGGCAAAATAAGCCGCATTCAGCCGCTGATCCCAGAGCTCCGTCTCGCGATGCGCGCACTCCATCATGCCATAGGTGGTGTAGCCGCCCGGATCTTCCTGACACGCATTGGACACGACGCCGATACAGCTTTCAGCCTGCTGAGCTTCAGCCAGACACGCTTCAAGACGCGTCTCGTCAATCGCGGTCGGAGACTGTGTCTCGGCCTGTGGCGCTTTCTGGGCGCTCAGGCTCAGCGACAAAACCAGAATCTCAAACAGCATGGCATCCCCCTTCAACGCGACGCTTTCTCACCCTGAAGGGAGACTAAGGCGATTTTCAGCCCCCAGGCGACCAGAAAGGATGGCCGAGGGCCTGATGGCTCATCGTCTCATCATCCTGATTGCCATAGGCCGGGAAACCGCCCGCATCCTTCAACAGACGCGCCGTATGCATCAGGTTCCAGCTCAGGATTGTCGCGTTTCGCTGGGTGAAGGCGTTCTGGCGGCCTGCGGGCGTTCCATCCTCGCCCTCATCGCCATAGCTCGGACCTGGACCGATCTCGCCGATCCAGCCCGCATCCGCCTGGGGCGGAATGGCATAGCCGATATGGGAGAGCGCGTATTGCAGCGTCATGGCGGTGTGCTTGACCCCGTCCTCATTGCCGGTGATCACGCAGCCGCCCGTCTTGCCGTAATAGACAAATTGGCCATTGTCCTGGCGCTGTCCGGACTGGGAATAGAGCCGCTCGATCAGAACGCGCGCGACCGAGCTTTCCTCGCCCAGCCAGAGCGGCGTGCCGATCACCAGAATGTCCGCCGCCTTCACCTTCTCCCAGATCCTGGGCCAGTCATCGCGGTCCCAGCCTTGCTCGGTCATGTCCGGCTGGACGCCAAAGGCGATCTGGTGATCCACAAGGCGCACGCTCTCAATGCTGACACCCTGCGCCTTCATGATGGTGCGGCACACATGCATCAGATCATCGGTGTGCGAGGGTTCGGGCGAGCGCTTGAGCGTGCAGTTGATGAAAAGCGCCTTCAGATCGTCATAGCGGGCGGGCGGAGCGCTGTGCGTGTCAGCCATCAGGTCTCTCTCAAAACAAAGAAAAAAGCCCGCGCCGAAGCGCGGGCTCAAAAGGATTACGGGGAGCGTCGTTTACTTCGACAGTCAAACAACGCCTCGCCGCTTGTTTCGTTGCATGAAAGTGCGCCGCCACGTCCTGAAAGGTCTGCGCCCTCTCTTCACGCAAACGGCCCGCCTGAATATTCAGACGGGCCGCTGAGTACAGGATCAGAGCGCGACTATCGCGTCGCGTTGAACAGCTCGCGCCCGATCAGCATGCGACGCACCTCGCTGGTGCCGGCGCCGATCTCGTAGAGCTTGGCGTCGCGCAACAGGCGGCCCGTCGGATATTCGTTGATATAGCCGTTGCCGCCCAGGATCTGGATGGCGTCGAGCGCACACTGGGTGGCGGCCTCGGCGGCGAACAGGATCACGCCCGCCGCATCCTGACGCGTGGTCTTGCCCGCATCACAGGCCTGCGCCACCGCGTAGACATAGGCGCGGGACGCGTTCATGCGGGTGTACATGTCGGCGATCTTGCCCTGGATCAGCTGGAACTCGCCGATCGGCTGGCCGAACTGCTTGCGCTCATGCACGTAGGGCATGACCACATCCATACAGGCCTGCATGATGCCGACAGGGCCCGAGGCCAGAACGGCGCGCTCATAGTCGAGCCCGCTCATCAGCACGCGAACGCCGCCGCCGACCTGGCCGAGCACGTTCTCTTCAGGCACTTCGCAGCCTTCAAAGACCAGCTCGCCCGTTTCAGAGCCGCGCATGCCGAGCTTGTCGAGCTTCTGGGCGATGGAGAAGCCCTTCATCCCCTTCTCGATCAGGAAGGCGGTGATGCCCTTGGAGCCGGCTTCGGGATCGGTCTTGGCGTAGACGACCAGCGTGTCCGCGCTCGGACCATTGGTGATCCACATCTTGTTGCCATTGAGGACGTAGTGATCGCCCTTCTTCACGGCTTTCAGACGCATGGAGACGACGTCGGAGCCGGCGCCCGGCTCCGACATGGCCAGCGCGCCCACATGCTCGCCGGAAATCAGCTTGGGCAGGTATTTGCGCTTCTGCTCCTCAGACCCGTTCAGGCGGATCTGGTTGACGCACAGATTGGAGTGCGCGCCATAGCTGAGGCCCACCGAGGCGCTGGCGCGGGAGATCTCTTCCATGGCGATGCAGTGTTCCACATAGCCAAGGCCGGATCCGCCATACTCTTCCTCGACGGTCAGGCCCAGAAGGCCCAGTTCACCCATCTTGGTCCAGAGATCTGCAGGGAACTCGTCCTTCGCGTCGATCTCGGAGGCGCGCGGAGCGATATGATCGGACGCGAACGACTGCACGGTATCGCGCAGCATGTCCGCGGTGTCGCCGAGCGGGAACTCGAGCGAGGGATACTGGTTCGAAATCATAGACCGCGAGATACCACGCGCGGCGGGCGCGTCAAGTTCGCACAAATCTCGCCAAAAACGGCCCCGCCCGCTACTTTTCGTTGCGGCGACCAATGATGAACCAGGCCGAAGCTGCGCTCAGCAGCACGCCTGCGCCGAAGACGGTCGGACCGAGCGGCGAATATGCCAGGCCCAGCTCCATATAGGCGTCCATGTTCGCCGCAATATCCCAGCCGCCCAGACCGATCATCACGCCGCCCAGGGCAAGCGAGGAAATGAACATGACGTCGCCGCCGCGGCGCTGAGCCGGCTCGGGCTCGGCCAGGGCAGACGCCTCGGCGCCCGAAACCACAGCCGGATCCAGCACTTCAATATCCTCGTGTAGGTCCGGATGGCCATCATCCACATCCTTGTCGGGATGATCGGGGCCTTCGATATCCCCCGACAGGCCCGGAGCGGAGGCTGGCGCCAGCGCCGGGTGCGGCGGCGCGGAAAACACCTGCAGTCCCGAGCTTTTCGCGTCCTGGGTCAGCTCAGGCGCCGCATCCTCAACATCGGAAGGCACGTCCACTGAAATCGCGTCTTCCCGGTCCGACAGCCCGGCGGCCCGCTCGGACGTTGTGACATCCTCGGATGCAGCCTGCGGCAGGGAGGCCGGTGCAATCGGGGTCACCTTGATGGTCGAGACCTGAAGCGCGTTCTGCAACGGGCTGAGCGGCACTGAAGGCGCGCTGAACAGACTGGAAGAGGCAGCATTGGGGCGGACCTGCGGCGCAGGCTCCTGGTCCGCCGGCTTTTCCGAAGACGGAGCGGTCAGGCCAACATGGGCGGTGGACAGGAAGCTGTACCCCAGCTGCACCGGCTCATCCGCCTGGGCAGAAGGCGCGGTCGAAATGCTGGCGGAGACCTGCTTGGCCATACGCGCCATCACCTGGGCGATGGCGGCGTCCTGAGCCGCCTTGACGTCTTCGGTCTGGGTTTCTGTTTCCGGTTCCGCTTCGACAAGCACTGGAGGCTCGGAGATTTCAGGCTCCGCTTCAGGCTCGGACGCGTCCTCGGCCGCCGCCTCGATCGGATCGGAAGGGGCAGCGTCGGCGGCCGTGTCGGCGGCTTCAACACGTTCCGCATCGGGTTCGATCTCGGCCACTGAGACGGCCTCGACGGGCATCGGTTCGCGCGTCTCCTCGGGCAGCTCGAAGGCGATGTCGAGCTCGATCAGAGACTCATCGTCCGTGGTGGCTATGTCTGTGTTCTCGGCCTCTTCATCCGTCGCATCCGCGTCGGAGGGCTGAGTGGTCAGATCCGTCACAGGCGCGGTCTCGCCGTCCTGCTCGTCTGAGGCTTGCGATGGAGGGGTCTGGATGTCTGCCGGCTCGGCATCCGTCCGGGCTTCTGAATCAGTCGGCGCGTCAATGACGGCGGCGCTGTCTTTCAGGGCGCTCAGATAGAGCGCCTTCTCCGCGGCCCGACGCGCGACAAGCCGGTCAGACACCACGAGGCGCCCGTCCTGTTCGGCGCGCACCCAGGTGTCGATCGCCGCCGCGGCTTCACGATGACGGCCATCACGGGCCAGCCGGGCCACATCCGACACCTTGAAGGCGCGCAGACCGACCGACAGCGCAAACGACACCAGCGCATCGCGCATGGGCGCCGCCATTTCGGCCCCCACGCTCGCATCCAGCGTCTGCTCCGCCCGCATCACGTCATAGATCAGCAGAAGATCCGCATCTTCAGGCTTGAGCGTCACGCCTTCCTTGGCGGCGGCGGTATGGCCATAGCCGACTACCCAGCGTTTGCCACGCCGTTCGGCAGTCGCCAGGAAGGGCTCGTGAGCCTTGATCAGGTCGCGCGCGGCGCGGGTGGATTTCAAACGCGGTGTCATCGCTGTCCCGTTTCGAAACGGTTGGGTCTTACGTTAAGAACCGCGATGCAAACTCAGGACCGTCAGCACTATGACGGCGAGAAAATGTCCACCGCGTCCAAGGCCGTAAAGGGCGCAAAGAAGCCTGCGCCCGAGCCGCCGCCGATTAACCAAATCGTCCCGTCAACGCTCGCCACGCCTGATTCCGTACGCGCCGCAGGCATATCCGGGAGGCTCCGCCAGACCTCGGCGTCACCGTCCAGCACGACATGGGAGGCGAGCGTACGGCGCATGTCTGCGCTGCGTCCGCCGAAAACATGGATGTTTCCATCAAGGACCGCGGCGGCATGTCCGGCGCGCGGCTCGGGAAGATCCGGAGCGCGGCGCCAGCTTTGGGACACGGTGTGGTAAACGTCGACCCGGGCAGAAGCCTGCCCGTTGCGCGCCCCGCCGATCAGCCAGATCTCATCGCCCAGCGTGACGGCCGCTGCGCCCCGCCGGTTGATGTCCGCCGGCGCCTCGGCCGCATTCCAGGTCTGGGTCGCGGCGTCATAGACGAAGAGCCCCGGTGCGCCATCCTCTCCGCCAAGGGCGTAGAGCTGACCATTCAGGGCCACGAGAGACAGGCTGGCCTTGGGACCGGGCAAGGCGCTCTCCCCGCTCCAGGCGTCCGTTAGCGGATCATATGACCAGACGCTGTCGATCGGTTCGGCGCCACCCTCGGAGGAATATCCGCCTGCCACCCAGATCCTGCCGTCCAGCACAGCCATGCCGAACCGCTCAAGACCGACAGGCATGGGCTTGAGCACGCGCCAGGCGCGGGTTTCGGGGTCATAGACTTCCAGGGCGTCGCGCGGATTGGCGAGCCCCGCGCCGCCGGCGGCGTAGACCCGCCCGTCGAGCACTGTGGCGGACAGGCCTGCGCGGGCCTGGTCCAGGCGCGGGCCAATGCTCCAGGGCCCCGACAGACGCAGGCCGCTGTCAAAGATCGGGCTTTCGGACACAGGCTCCTGTGCGGCGAGAGGCGAAAGCCCCGCCAATGCGACGACAATCGCCAGAGCGGTCTGTTTCATGTCAGGGCCTCCCTCGGGGTCTCAACCGACTAATAGGTTGCGACTGATTAAAGCAGAACAAGGGCGCCCAGGCCCAAAAACACGACAAATCCCACAACATCGGTCACGGTCGTCACGAAAACCGACGAAGCCACGGCGGGGTCGGCGCCGAAATGCTTCAGGCCAAGCGGCACCAGAACACCCGCCAGCCCCGCAATGGCGAGATTGATGACCATGGCGATGGCGATCACATAACCAAGGTCAGGTTCCTGGAACCAGACGGCGGCGATGACGCCCATAACCACCGCGAAGATCAGGCCGTTCACCAGGCCCGCCGCCGCTTCACGCCAGACAAACCGTAACGAGTTCGCTCCGGTCAGGTCCCGTGTTGCGAGCGCCCGCACCGCCACCGCCAGCGATTGCGTACCGGCGTTTCCGCCCATGGAGGCGACGATCGGCATGAGCACGGCGAGCGCCACCAGTTGGGCGATGGCCTGATCAAAGAGCGCGATCACCAGAGAGGCGAGCACGGCCGTGCCCAGATTGACCAGAAGCCAGGGCGCGCGCGACTTGACCGATTCCCAGACGGTGTCGGCCAGGCCCGCCTCGTTCACACCCGCCAGCGCCAGAAGGTCTTCCTTGTTCTCTTCCTGGATGACATCAACGATGTCGTCGACGGTCAGCATGCCCTTGAGCCGGCCGGAATCATCCACGACCGGCGCCGAGATCAGGTGGTATTTCTCGAACAGATAGGCGGCGTCTTCCTGATCATCCTCTGGTCGAATGGTGATTTTCGCCGACTCCATCAGTTCCGAGAGCGGGGTCTGGCGTTGGGATCGCATCAGACGGCTCACCGGCACCGCGCCAATGGGGCGGAAGCCCTCATCCACGATGAACACCTCGAAGAACAGGTCCGGCAGCGACTCGCCCGCAAGCCGCATATGGTCGATCGTGTGCCCCACAGTCCAGAAGGACGGCGCCGCCACGAATTCGCGCTGCATGAGACGACCGGCAGTCTCTTCCTCGAAGGACAGCGAGGCTTCCAGATGCTCGCGATCTTCCGCAGATACCGCCGCCAGCACCGCTTCCCGCACGTCCGGCTCAAGCTCCTCGACAACCATGGTCTTGTCGTCGGAATCAAGCTCGTCCAGCGCTTCAACGATCTGGGCAGGCTCAAGCAGCTCGAAAATGCCTGCCCGGGTGTCATAGCCGATCTCGGCGATGACCTCGCCGCTGAAGACCGCCGAATCAAGCTCGGCCAGATGGCGCTGCTGATCCCAGCTCAGTTGTTCGATCAGGTCGGCGATATCGGCGGGGTGCAAGGGTTCAAGAAGCTGCCGGACGAGGACGGCGTCACCATCGGCGATCGCGCCGATCAGCTCCACCAGCACGCCCTCAGGCAGGTCCATGCCGGTCGTCACATCATCACGGTGCAGCTCTTCAACCGGTTGCGTCATGGCGCCTCGCGTCTGTCAGAAGGGGGAGTCAGGGTGCAGACGACACGATAGGCGCGCGTCACGACGAAATCGAGACGGCGAATGCTGTTGGGGCGAAAAAACAAAAAAGCCTGACGCGGGGCGTCAGGCTTGTCTGTCATCGCTTGCAGAAAGCGAGAATTATGGTGCGGCCGAGAAGACTCGAACTTCCACGGGAGTTACCCCACAGCGACCTCAACGCTGCGCGTCTACCAATTCCGCCACGGCCGCGAATTGGGAAGCGGGCATGTACCAACCCCCGACCCGCTTGTGAAGCCCCCATGTGCGGGCGTTATGCAGCAAAATAGTCGTGAACGTCCGCCGCGTCCGTGATGGAGACCGCCACGCGATCCCCCTGGATAATGATCTCGCCGCGCGCGATGGGATGGTTGTTGGCCAGAATCCACACCTCGTCATGCTCGGCGGCGTCCAGCGGAATCACCGCGCCCCGGCCCATGCGGAGGAACTGGTGAATCGGCAGCTTGGACCGGCCCAGAAGGACGGAAATTTCAACCTGAACGGCGCCGAGTTGGCTCATGGAGTGTGCATCACTGTTGCTGTCTGGCGCATGGCCCTTGCCATACGCGGTCAGGCTCACGATGTTCCGCACCGGTTTCTCGACAGTTAAAGGCGTGCAAAACATGACCGACACGATCGGCTGGGCGGTGTCAGAAAGCCGCGTCCCCTACCCCGACGCCGTGGCGGCCATGGAAGCGCGCGCCGAAGCCATCGCCCGTGGGGAAGCCGGAGAGCTGATCTGGCTCCTGGAGCATGATCCGCTCTACACGGCCGGCACCAGCGCCAAGCCCGAAGACCTGCAGGACCCTGACCGTTTTCCCGTCCACGCGACCGGGCGCGGCGGCGAATACACCTATCACGGCCCCGGTCAGCGCGTGGCCTATGTCATGCTCGATCTGCGCGAACGAGGCCGGGATGCGCGCAAATTCGTGCGCGACCTCGAACAATGGATCATCGACACGCTCGACGCCTTCAACGTGACGGGCGAGCGGCGCTGTGGCCGGGTCGGCGTGTGGGTCGACCGCACTCAGCCCGGGGGTCCCGAACGCGAGGACAAGATCGCCGCCATCGGCATCCGCCTGCGCCGCTGGGTGTCGTTTCATGGCATCGCGCTGAATGTGGAGCCGGACCTGTCGCACTTTGGCGGCATCACGCCGTGCGGCATCTCCGATCCGCGTTATGGCGTGACCAGCCTTGTGGATCTGGGATTGCCGGTCACGATGGAGGACGCCGATCTGGCCCTCAAACGCGCGTTTGAAGGCGTGTTTGGCGAGACCCGTCGCGAAGCCCCGCCGGTCTAGCGCCGGGCGGTCCAGTACCCGACCGCCGCCAGAACCAGCCAGAACCCCCAGACAGACGGCCAGGCGCCGGCGTGCAGGATCGCCATGGCGAATTCCGGATCGGAACTCAGACGAGTCTGATACGCCTGCTGGATGACCGGGTCAGAGGCCGCCGCCTGCACGGCTGCGGGATCGTTCATGTTCACGCCCTGGCTTTCCAGGAACGTCACGAACTGCGGATAAGCCCGCACCGCCATGGCGAACAGCCCCGTGATGATCTTCACCAGCGTCGCGCCGCCCAGGACGCCGAGCGACAGGATCGACGGCTTCCCAAGCGCGCGATAGCGATTGATGAACACCGTGCTGACGAAGAAAGCGATCAAGAGCCAGGACAGCAGACCCGCCGCCGGAGAGAAGCTGATCCTGAGCGCATCCAGCGCCGCGATCACGCCCAGCCCGATCCAGAATTCGTCCTCGGTGGAGCGATAGACCGGCATGAAAGCCGTCTTGAGATCAATGCTGGGCTGGGTCACGCCGGCTCCTCATAGACAAACGCGCGCTCCGGTATGATACGGAGCGCGCGTTCATGGCAAGCCTGCCCTGCGCTTGAGGGCCGGTCAGATCAGTTCTGGTTCGTGTCGTCAGGCGTCTCCACCGGAGACTCCGCCGGCATGGCTTCCGGCGCGCCTTCGGCGCCCGGAACCGGACCATAGCGGTTTTCCTGTGGATCCTGCTTGAGGATCGCATTGCCCGCAAAGATCACGCCGAACCCGACAATCGCGTTCAGCACGGCGGAGGGCAGCGCCGTCGCCTGGGTTGCGGCCTTGCTGGCCTGCATCATGGCGTCAGGATTTCCGGTTTCCATGGCGGCGACCATCATCCGCGCGGCTTCCCCGCCAAAGATCGTGGCGACAATCTGATTCACGATCAGGCCCAGCACGATCCAGATTACGAGTACGACCAGGAACATCCAGCCTGAGCGCCCGGCGTCGTGAAGCCGCTTGGACCATATGCAGGCCCAGGGATAGATCAGCGCCAGTCCCACGATGATCGTGAGCAGACTGGCCAGGACCACGGGCAGGACAAGCGGAGTCAGCGCCAGCACGAAGGAGATCGCAATCAGGATCAGACCGGCTTTCTGGAAGTCCGCCGGCGCCATTCGGCCATTGGCTGACATCATGGAGGCTACAAGGCTCATGGGGTCCCCTTAAATTCACTGTGAGCGGCTTGCGGTCATCCGGGCGGCTGACCAGGTGCATGCCCATCCTTCCCGAAACCGAAGTCAGGAGCAATGCCGGGAGGACAAAAGGATCAGCCTTCTGCGGGCGGAGCTCCGGCCGAACGGGCCGCCGCGCGGGCGTACTGCGCCTGACGGGGCGCCGGACCATAGCCATTGTCGTCCGGATCAGACGCCAGAACGCCCACCCAGATGGTGTAGACCAGCCAGGTCAGGGCCGAGAGCGACCAGAACAGCAGCAATCCGCCTGCCGCAAGCACCCCGCCGCTGACCAGTTGCGCCGTGGCCTGTGGCGACAGATCGCCCGATTCCAGCATTTCCCATCCGCCAGGCCTGCCGACGACATCCAGAAACGGGGCGAGCGCCGCGCCGCCAGCGGCGACAACGCCAAATCCGAGCAGGGACAGGGAGATCGCCCAGGGAATGAGATGGATCCAGCCCGTCTTGTCCGCGTCATGAAGGCGCTTGGCGGGAATGACGGCCCCCACATAGATCAGGCCCAGAAAGACCAGCCCGCCAATGAAGGGCAAGGGAGTCAGGAACAGGTTGGCCAGCACCACGATCAGCATGCCCAGCCAGTATTCATTCTGGCTGATGCGCCCGTGGGGGCTGAAAAGGATATGACCCAGATTCATTCAAGACTCCTTGAAATGGTCTCTCACCCTGCCCGCCAGCCGCCCTCAAGGTCAAATGAAGTCTGGGTAAGCTGAGGTCACGCCTGTCCCGGCGCCGCTTCAGTCCGTCTCCGTTCGAGGCCTTGCTTTCAGGCTTCAGCCGGGGTTTTCTGGGCCGGGTTTACGATTCCCGCCATGCGCGCAATTGCTTGCAGCGGTGCACAAATTTGAAGGGACAGGCCATGAAAGGCGCAATTCTCGAATACAATCCCGCCTCCGGCTCCGGTCTGATCAGCGGCAATGACGGCGTTCGCTACACCTTCAAGGGGACAGAGTTCCGCGGCGACGTGACGAAGATCAAGATCGGCGCCGAAGTCGATTTCGAAGTGGCGGAAGCGGGCGGCGAAGCCATCAACATCTTCCCCCTCTCCGTTCCGGCGGCCACCGGTCAGAAGAACAAGATCGTGGCGGGCCTGCTGGCTATCTTCCTTGGCGGCCTCGGCATCCACAAATTCTATCTCGGCATGGCCGGTCCCGGCATCATCATGCTGGTGGTCTGGCTGTTCGGCTGGATCCTGTTCGGCATCCCGACCCTCATCATCGGCCTGATCGCGCTGATCGAAGGCATCATCTACCTCACCAAGGATGATGACGCCTTCACCGAGACCTATGAGGTCCAGAAAAAAGGCTGGTTCTAGAAACCCGCGCCTTCACGGCCAAAGAAAAAGGCTGCGCTCGAACGAGCGCAGCCTTTTTTGTGTCAGTTTATCCGTGACGCCTATTCGAACTCGATGAGAAGCTCGTCAGCGGCGACCGATGCGCCCGCTTCGCAATTGACCGACTTGATCACGCCATCGAGCTCGGCGCGCAGGACGTTTTCCATCTTCATCGCTTCAACGACCATCAGCGCCTCGCCTGCCTTGACCTCCTGGCCCGCTTTCACGGCGACAGAAACCACAAGGCCCGGCATCGGGCTGGCGATCAGCTTGGCGGTGTCGACGGGCTCTTTTTCCGGCAGGCGCGCATGCAGCTCGGCGATGCGCGGCGTGCAGACCAGAGCGTCCGCCTTGTAACCGCGATGACGCAGCTTGTAGCCCTCGGTACGGTCGGCCACGAAGAGCGAGAAATCCTGACCGTCCAGCGTGCCTTCGAACATGTGCTCGCCCGGCTTCCAGCTGGTGGTCAGCACCACAGGCTCGGCAATCAGGCCCGGCGCCCAGATTTCCGCACCTGCTTCATCCAGGTCCATTGCCCCTTCCGGGATGCGCATTTCAACCGGGAAACGCTGATCATTGAGGATCACCACCCATTCATGGGCGAGGCCCTCCTCGGGCAGAGGCGTGATGCGGTCAGTGATCCGCGCTGCGCGCTCAACGAAGACGGTGTGCATGAAGGCCGCCGCTGCGGCCATGATCTTGAGCTGGAATTCCGTCGGCGCCGTTCCGCTGAAGCCCTCGGGGAAGTGTTCCTCGATATAGCCGGTATGGATGCGGCCCGCCTTGAAGTCCGTCTCGTCCAGCACGGCGGACAGGAAGGGCGCATTCGACTGAAGGCCATCCACATGCAGACGGTCCAGCGTTTCTGACAGGGCGTCGATCGCTGCTTCACGACTGTCGCCATAACCGATGACCTTGGCGATCATCGGGTCATAGAACATCGAGATCTCGTCGCCTTCGCGGACGCCGGAATCAATACGCAGCGCGCCATTGCCGATCGGGCCTTCCAGCGGCTCTGAATAATGCTTCAGACGGCCAATGGAAGGGAGGAAGCCGCGATACGGGTCTTCGGCATAAAGGCGCGCTTCGACCGCCCAGCCCTTGATCGTCATGTCTTTCTGCTTGAAGCCCAGCTTCTGGCCAGAGGCCACGCGGATCATCTGCTCCACAAGATCGATCTCGTGGGTCAGCTCGGTGACCGGGTGCTCCA
>NZ_DJIQ01000041.1:0-112223 GCF_002433705.1 Oceanicaulis sp. UBA6590 | reverse complement strand
GGTGTTCATTTCCAGAAAGTAGAAATTACGATCCGGGTCGACGATGAATTCGACGGTTCCGGCGCTGTCATAGTCCACGGCCTTGGCCAGCGCGACCGCCTGATCACCCATCTTCTTGCGGGTCGCGTCATCCAGGAAGGGCGACGGAGCCTCTTCCAGAACCTTCTGGTTCCGGCGCTGCACGGAGCATTCGCGCTCATTGAGATGAACCACATTGCCGTGCTTGTCGCCCAGAACCTGTATTTCGATATGGCGGGGCTTCTCGACGAATTTCTCGATCAGGATGCGGTCATCGCCGAACGAGGATTTCGCCTCGTTGCGCGCCGCCTTGAAGCCTTCGCGCACTTCGTCGTCAGAGCGGGCGATGCGCATGCCCTTGCCGCCGCCACCGGCGGAGGCCTTGATCATCACCGGATAGCCAATGTCGTTGGCCACCTCGACGGCCTGCTGGTCATCCTCGATTTCGCCCTTGAAGCCCGGAACCGTGTTCACGCCCGCTTCGGCGGCGAGCTTCTTGGATTCCAGCTTGTCGCCCATGGCCGAGATGGCGTGCGGGTTCGGACCGATCCAGGCGATGTTCTTTTCCGCCAGCGCCTTGGGAAAGGCCGCGTTTTCAGACAGGAAGCCAAAACCGGGGTGAACCGCATCGGCGCCCGTGTCGAGGCAGGCCTGAATGATCGTGTCCATCTTCAGATAGGATTCGCCCGGCGCGGGCGGTCCGATGAACACCGCCTCATCGGCCATTTCCACCGCCAGCGTATCGGCATCAGCTTCGGAATAGACCGCCACGGTGGGAATGCCCAACCGCTTGCAGGTCTTGATGACGCGCACAGCAATTTCGCCGCGGTTGGCGATGAGGATCTTGTTGAACATGTCCGGTCCTGTGGAACTTCTGATTTATGTGACGCCGGTTTAGCGCGGTGCGGATGCGGTGGGCAAGTCGCGCTGCAAGCGCGAACTAGTCCGCGTCCTCCTCCTTGCGCGCCGCCTTTCGCGCTTCAAACAGCTCCGCCTCATCCTCACGGCGGTCCAGCCAGCGAAATTCGACAGAGCGCAAACGACTGACCACCTGAAGCAGGAAGGCCGTGGACCAGCCCAGCAGCAGAAAGCCGTTGGCGCTCTCGATGGCGGCCAGCACCCGCCAGCCCGGCCCCAGCACGATGTCGCCATACCCCACTGTGGTGAAGGTGGAGGTCGAGAAATAGAGCGCGGCTTCGAACGTGTCGATCACGCCCCCAATCCGATAGAGCGCCGCATAAACCCAGATCTCTATCGCATGCAGGAAGAACAGGGTCAGCATCACGCCCAGGATCAGGGCCATCTGCCACCAGGCGGTGGACACATAGCTCGACCGCCCTTCCCGCCAGCGCATCACGGCGATCAATCCGGCCAGCCCCGCCATGTGAATGGCGGTCGTCAGCACCACCATGACAGTGGAGAGCAGCAGAGAAGACGCCAGATTCATCGCCGACCCTCCGTTTCGCGACAGCTCAAACGCCTAGACCTCGGGCGCCGCCTTGAGCTCCATGGCCGCACAGAATTGCTCGAACCGGCGCAGGGCGCGCTCCACGATCAGATCGCCGGCGTCAGACGCCGGTGAAATCACAAGCGCGTCTTCGGTCCGCGCCAATGTGAACGAGGACAAAAGCTTGCCGGTCCGTCCCGAAAGCGCAGCGCCGAACCGCATGCCCAGCCCCAGCCGCAAGGCTGCGGTGCGCTGCGCCTCGTCGAGCAAATGCGTGGAGACGCAATCCTCGCCGCGGGAAGACTTGCCTTCATACCGGTGATGCAGGGTCAGCGCCAGGAAGGCGCGTTCGGCATGGCTGAGACCGCCAATCGGCGCATAGAGCACCTGGGTAAAGGCCAGATCGCCGCGATGATCAGGGTGAAGACGCGCGCCGATATCGCTCAACCGCGCGGCAGCCCCTCGCAACCGTTTGTCCTGCAGCTCTCCGAACACGGACGGCTCTCCCCTGAAGGCCGGTTCAAGCCACTCCGCCAAAGCTGGCCCGAATCCAGGCTCTGGGGACGCAGACAACGCCATGATCTCCGTGCCGCTCAACAGCGGGTCGCCCTCCTCCACCAGAGACGGATCGCTAACGCAGACGACGCCTTCTCGCAGGCCATAGGCTGAGAAGACCACACGCTTGAAGCGGCCCGACTTCATGATCCGCTCGAGCAGCAGGGCGGCGTAAGGCAGGGTTGCGGCGCGCTTGGAAGATACGCCCGGCACTGACGCCAGCGAGCTTTCGCTCTGGCTCATGGCGAACTGGGCGGTCTTGCGCACCTGATCGAGACTCATCTCGTATTCGTGCAGCAGGCGCAGCGGGTAACTACGCATGCTCATGGACAGGTTGGCGAAGGAGCGCCAGGCGCCGCCGACGGCGTAAAACGTGTCCCCCGTCTGGCTCAGCACTTCGGCTGCGCGCTCCAGATGGGCGTCGACGCGATCGCGCAACTCTTCGGCCTTGGCCCCGGCGGCGTTCACCGCCAGCGGCCCCAATGGCAAGGTGATGGCTTGCTGGGCGCTGCGGCCCTCAAGCCCGGTCAGCTCCAGACTGGAGCCGCCCAGATCGCCCGCCACGCCCCAGGCGTCGCCCACCCCTGCAAGCACGCCCAGCGCGGAATAGCGCCCTTCTTCCTCACCACTGAGCACGTCAATGACGAGGCCAGTCTCCTGACGCACGCGCTCGACAAAGTCAGGGCCGTCCTCGCACTCGCGCACTGCGGCGGTCGCCACCGCGCCGCGAGTGCTCACGCCCTTGGCGTCGAGCAAACGGGTAAAGCGTCGAAGGGTGCGCAGGGCCGCTTCCACGCCTTCGGGATTGAGCCGCCCGGTTTCTGGCGCGCCCTTGCCCAGACCGGCCATGGTCTTCTCGTTGAAGACCGGCCAGAGCACGCGCCCCTCCACGCGGAACTGCACCAGACGCACCGAGTTCGAGCCGACATCGATGACCGCCACATCGCGGCCCTTCAGCCGGGGCTCGGCCCCGCCAAAGCCGAAAATGTCCCGCATGCCCATCAGTCGCGCGGACCTACATGGGGAAAGGCGGGCGGCTGGTCCTGCTTGAGCGCTTCACCGCGTCCGGACAGGGACGGATTGGTCATGAAATAAGCGTGTGCGGAGAACGGGTCCTCAACTCCATCAGTATCAAAGCGGGTGTAGGTGCCGTCCGGGTTCATGTACCAGCTCTGGGTCTCGTCATTGAGGTTGGCGACCATGATCTGATCGAGCACCTGACGATGCACGGTCGGATTCTCGATCGGGCACAGGGTCTCGATCCGGCGATCCAGATTGCGCGGCATCCAGTCTGCGGAGGAAATGTAAATCTCCGCCTGCGGACTGGGCATGGGCGCTCCGTTGGCGAAGCAGGCGATGCGGGAATGCTCGAGGAACCGTCCGACAATGGACTTCACCCGAATGTTCTCTGACAATCCCGGAACGCCCGGCTTCAGGCAGCAGATGCCGCGCATGATGAGCTCGACCCGCACCCCTGCCTGACTGGCTTCATACAGCTTGTCGATCACGCGCGGATGAACCAGCGAGTTCATCTTCGCCCAGACTCCCGCCGGCTTGCCGGCCCGGGCGTTGGCGATCTCGCGATCGATCTTCTCGCAGATGAATTCGAGCATGTTGATCGGGCTGATCACCAGCTTTTCCAGCTCCTGAGGACGGGCATATCCGGTCACATAGTTGAAGATGCGCCCGGCATCGCGGCCAAAGGCCGGATCGGCGGTGAACAGCGACAGATCGGTGTAAATGCGCGCTGTGATCGGGTGATAATTGCCGGTGCCGAAATGGGCGTAGGTGCGAAGCTCCGAGCCCTCGCGCCGCACCACCAGCGAGATCTTGGCGTGGGTCTTGTACTCGATGAAGCCATAGACGACCTGCACGCCCGCGCGCTCAAGGTCCCGCGCCCAGCGCAGATTGGCCTCTTCATCAAAGCGCGCCTTCAATTCCACCAGCGCCGTGACGTTCTTGCCTGCTTCCGCCGCCTCGATCAGGGCCGCGATGATGGGCGAGTCCTTCGAGGTCCGGTACAGCGTCTGCTTGATGGTGATGACGTCCGGGTCCCGCGCCGCCTGACGCAGGAATTCCACCACCACGTCAAAGCTCTCATAGGGATGGTGAACGATCAGGTCCTTGGCGCGCACCGCCGCAAAGACATCGCCCCCATGATCCTTGATCCGCTCTGGAAAGCGCGGCTCATAGGGATCGAACTTCAGCTCGGGCCGCTCATCGGGGATCATCTGTCCCAGCTGCGCCATGCCCAGCAGCCCGTCCACCAGCTGCACGTCCTGTTTCTCCGCATGCAGCTGCTGGGTGATAAAGCGGCGCAGCTCTTCGGGCATGCCCGCCTCGATCTTCAGGCGCACCAGCACCCCGCGGCGGCGTTGCTTGAGCAGCGCCTCGAACTCGCGCACCAGATCCTCGGCCTCTTCCTCGATCTCGATATCGCTGTCGCGAATGATCCGGAAGGCGCCCTTGCCGACGAGATCGAAGCCGGGGAACAGCGCATCCATGAACAGGATCAGGATCGTCTCGAGCGCGATGAAGCGTTTGACGGGCCGGCCCTGCTCATCCACCCGCTCTGTCGGGATCTCGATGAAGCGCTTCACCCCTGCCGGCATGGGCAAAAGCGCGTTCATGATGCGCCCATCGCGCTGGCGCTTGAGCTTGAGCATCAGGGCGAAGCCCAGATTGGGAATGAACGGGAACGGGTGCGCCGGATCGATCGCCAGCGGCGTGATCACCGGCAGGGTGTGCGCGAGAAAGTCATCGCGCAGCCATTCGCGTTCCTTGGCGGTCAGCGTGTCCTGATCGACCAGCTCCACCCCTTCAGCGGCCAGCAGGTCCTGCAGCTCGCGCCAGGTCTCCTGCTGGGCGTTCATCAGGTCGGTGGCGGCGGCGTTGATCTGGTCGAGCTGCTGGCCGGGCGTGCAGCCATCCATGCCGGGCCGGTCCATGCCGTTGCGCACCTGGGCGCGCAGGCCGGCCACGCGGACCATGTAGAACTCGTCCAGATTGCTCGCCGAGATCGACAGGAAGCGCAGGCGCTCCAGCACCGGATGGCGCGGATTCCGCGCCTCCTCGATGACCCGCCAGTTGAATTGCAGCCAGGACAGCTCGCGATTGATGAACCGGTCCGGAGACGCCATCAGAGCCTCCACATCAGTCGGGGATCCGGAGGATGAAGGCGCTGCGTCGGTCATACCGGGACTCCAAACAGGCGAAGGGCGCGTTGCGTCAACTGGATAGGACTGACAACGCCTCGCGCGCAAGGGTGCGAGTGACCGGCCCCTTGCGGGCCAGCGCCTCACGATCGAGCCAGGCTGTCAGCCGCCTCGCGTAATCAACCGAACGCTCCATGCGATCAAGCAGATATTCAAGAACACCTGGTGACAGCGGCGTACGCTTGTCCCGGAACAGCTTCTCCATGACCTGCCGCAGCAACGCATCATCAGGTTCATGCAACACCGCGGTCTCGGTCGCGATCAGGCGTGAGGCGAGATCGGGCAGGCGGACCGGCCATTCCGCGGGCGCCTTGCCGGCGGTCATCAGCACGGTGACGCCGGCATCGCCGGCCGCCCGGTTAAGCAGATGAAAGAGCGCGTCCTCATCCACGTCCCTGTCGCAGTCCTCCACCAGAACCGCTGCGCCGCGCCCGACGGTCTTGAGCCCGTTGGACAGGCTGGCCGGGTCCAGTCGGGTGGCGCGGGTGCGCGCTGTCCACATATGCGACAGATGGGTCTTTCCGCTGCCTGCCGGTCCGACCAGCAGAAGATGGCCCTGCCGCCAACGCGGCCAGCGATTGACCAGAGCCAGGGCGGCGGCGTTCGCTTCGCTCACCGCAAAGGCTTCCGCCCGGTAATCGGGCTCCAGAACCAGATCGAGCGCGAGTTGTCCTGGCTTCATCAGCGACTGCGTACTGTCCACCCGAGCGTTTCATCCTCGGCCAGAACCGCGCCACGGGCGCGCAATTCGGCCATGACCTGTTCGCGTGCGCCGCGATGGGTGATCGTCATCGCTGCGCCACTGCGCGACACGGCGTCCAGGCGCGCATTCTGAATCAGCGACGCGCCCGTCACCGCCTGCTGCAGCTCACGCCATTCGGCGAGATTGTCAAAAAGAATGCTCACGTCCAGCTCGGCCACGCTCATGTCGCGCACGACGCTGGCGCGTTTCCAGGCCTGCTCGCGCGGTTCGATGATGGCGCGCGCCGCATCCACATAACCCCCCGCGACGCTGACCCGATCGACCGTTTCTCGCTGCAGCGCGCCCTCCGCATCAAAGCTGACGATCACGCCCGCCGCCCGGGTATTCCCCGCGTCCTGGCGCGCAACCAGCACCATAACCTGATCCAGGCCCGTCGTTTCCATGACGGTCTGCAGGGCGATCGGATCAAGCGAGACGATCTCTTCGAGCACAACGCTGTCAGCCGGCACGAGCCGGACCGGGGTCAGGGCATGTTCAAATCCGCCCCTGGCCCAGGCCTCCTGCCAGTCTCCGCCCAGCACACGCTCTCCGGTCGGGCGCTCGGTCACGGCGATCAGCGCGATCGGCGCCGCCTGGGATTCCACAAACGGCACGCCCAGCCCCGTCAGATAGCGCCGAACGGCCCGCGGATCGAACTCGAGGCTGAGCACGCCGCGATAGCGGGTGGACGAGCGTTGTTCGTCCGAGATCTGCAACCCGGCGAGCAGGCTGGCGGCCTCATCGGCGCTCACCACGGGCAGGTCTGATTCCATCCGGTCTTCCGGCAGCGTCAGACGCTCGATCAGTCGCACGGCGCCCTCTGTCTGGCCCTGTTGCAGAGCGGTGCGCTGGGCTTCGGTCGCATTGTCCGCGCGCGCATCAATGGCCACGCCATCCACCACGAAGGGATTGTCCGCCAGCGCTGCAGCGCTCATCGCGCCCGCCGCCAAACCCGCCAAAGCCCATTGCATCGCCTGCCTGATCGCTTGCATGGTCATCCCCTAATGCGCCAGTTCGACGGCGACTATACGCGCTTGGGCGCTGCGGTGAACCCTGTTGCGGCGCCCCGCCCCCTCGCGCTTTTGACAATTGCGCGCTATGCACGCGGAAACTGACGACTTGGCCAAGGGAGCCGCCCGTGTCCCAATCCGACGCGACCAACAAAACCGGACTGACCTACGCGGAAGCCGGCGTGAGCATTGATGCCGGCGATGCGCTGGTCCAGGCCATCAAGCCGCTGGCGAAATCCACGGCCCGTCCGGGCGCGGATACGGGTCTGGGCGGCTTTGGCGGCGCCTTTGATCTCAAGGCCGCCGGCTTCAACGATCCGGTTCTGGTGTCCGGCACCGATGGCGTGGGCACCAAGCTCAAGCTCGCCATCAGCTCGGGCATCGTGAACACGGTCGGCATCGACCTTGTGGCCATGTGCGTGAACGACATTCTGGCCCAGGGCGCCGAACCGCTGTTCTTCCTCGATTACTTCGCCACCGGCAAGCTCGACCCGGCCCGTGGCGCGGCGGTCGTTGAAGGCATCGCCGAAGGCTGTCGTCAGTCCGGCTGTGCGCTGATCGGCGGCGAGACCGCGGAAATGCCGGGCATGTATACGGGTGAGGATTTTGATCTGGCGGGCTTTGTCGTCGGCGCCGCCGAGCGCGGCGCGCTGCTGCCGCGTCATGACCTGATGAAAGAAGGCGATGCGCTGATCGGTCTCGCTTCCTCCGGTCCGCACTCTAACGGCTATTCCCTGATCCGCCGCATCATCGACCATGCCGGTCTGGACTTTGACAGCGATGCGCCCTTCGCGTCGGGCCGCAAGCTGGCCGAAGCGCTGCTGGAACCGACCCGGATCTATGTCAAAGCGCTGATGCCGCTGATCCGCGAGGGCCGCATCAAGGGCCTCGCCCATATCACGGGCGGCGGGATCACCGAGAACACGCCGCGAATGCTGCCCGACCACCTGACCTTCGAGGTGGATTATGAGAGCTTCGAGCGCCCCGCCGTCTTCAAATGGCTGGCAAAGGCGGGCAATGTCGCCGAAAGCGAAATGCGTCGGACGTTCAATTGCGGCGTCGGCATGATCCTCGCGGTCGAGGCGTCTGAGGCGCACTCGATTTGCGACACGTTAAACGCCGCGGGTGAAACCGCGAGTGTCATTGGCGTTTTGAAGGCGAGCTAAGCATGGCGAAAACCAAAGTCGGCGTTTTGATCTCCGGTCGGGGATCAAACCTTCAGGCCTTGCTCGACGCGGCCCAGCATGACGACTATCCGGCCGAGATCGTTCTGGTCCTGTCCAACAAGGCAGGCGCGCAAGGGCTCGAACGGGCGCGCAAGGTGGATGTGCCCACAGGCTTCATCGACCATACGCTCTACGAAGACCGCGAGGACTTTGAAAAGGATCTGGACGCGAAATTGCGCGAAGCTGGCGTTCAGATTGTCTGCCTCGCCGGATTCATGCGCATCCTGACGCCCTGGTTTGTCGAGAAATGGCGGGACCGCCTCATCAACATTCACCCCTCGCTCCTGCCCGCCTTCAAGGGCGTGCATACCCATGAGCGGGCGCTGGAACAGGGCGTGCGCGTCCATGGCTGCAGCGTGCATTTCGTGCGCGCGGAAATGGATGACGGCCCGATCATCGGCCAGGCCGCAGTGCCCGTCATGGCGGGCGACACGCCTGAAACCCTCTCTGCCCGCGTGCTTGAAGCCGAACACAAGCTTTACCCCGCCTGTCTCAAGCTCGTCGCTGAAGGCAAGGCGCGCGTCTCGGCCGAATGCGTGCGCATTGCCGAAGGCAGCGAACCGGACGCCGAGACTGTTCTGATCAATCCGTCGGTCTAGCTCAGTCTCACGATCGCCGTGAGAGGACTGAAAGCATGAGCGAAACACCTGCAGATACGGTGTCTGAAACCGTCTATTCCGCGCTGTACGATGATGATGAAGCGCGGGTCTGCAAGGATGTTCCCGAAAGCGCCTGCCAGCACCAGCCGCGCAACTGGGTGTTTTCGACCCTGTCTCTCAGCCTGACCAAGACCGGCGACGCACTGGTTGATCCCAAACTGACCCTGACCTGGCTCTTGGGCGCTCTGGGCGCGCCGGCCTTTCTCATCGGTCTTCTGGCGCCGGTTCGCGAAGCGGGGGCGCTGCTGCCCCAGCTCTTTATCGCTGCTGGCATTCGCCAACGCGAGAAACGCAAATATGTCTGGGCTTTCGGCTCGCTGGGTCAGGCCCTGGCGCTGGTGATCATGGGCGTCATCGCTCTGAGCCTTGAAGGCGCGCTGGCGGGCTGGCTGCTGGTGGGGATGGTGGCCGTGTTCGCCGTTTCCCGCTCGCTCTGCTCGGTGAGCCACAAGGATGTGCTGGGAAAGACCGTGTCCAAAACCCGCCGCGGCGCGGTCAGCGGTTACGCCACCACGGTCTCGGGACTTGTGGCGCTGCTTCTTGGCGGCGTGCTGGTGGTCTCGCCTGACACCAGCGCTCCGATCATCGCCGGCCTGCTGTTTCTGGGGGCGGCCCTGTGGGTGATCGCGGCGCTCGTCTATCTCCAGCTCGCCGAGGCGCCGGGCTCGACCGAGGGCGGCGCCAACGCCTTTCCCGAAGCGATCAGGCAACTCCGGCTTCTCTGGACCGATCCCGATTTCGGCAAGTTCGTCGCTGCGCGCACGCTGATGATCGCCACATCCATCGCCCCGCCCTTCCTCGTCTCCGCAGCACAGGCGCGCACGGGGGCCGAGCTTGCGGGTCTGGGCGGCTTCCTGATGGCGTCCGCGGGGGCGGGCTTTGTCAGTGGCTGGGCCTGGGGACGACTGGCCGACAGATCGAGCCGCTGGGTGCTGGCGGCGGGCGGGCTTGCGGGCGCTGTCGCCTGTCTGGCAAGCGGGGCAAGCCTTCTGATGCAGGCGCCCTGGGCGGAGCTGATGGTGTTTCACGCCGCCATCCTCTTCATCCTCGCCTTCGGCCATCAGGGCGTCCGGCTGGGCCGCTCCACCTATCTGGTGGATCTCGCGGACGAGGACACCCGCGCCAGCTACACCGCCGTCTCCAACACGGTGATCGGGGTGCTTTTGCTGGTCTATGGTCTTGTCATGGGCGGGCTCTATCAACTGGCCGGCCCCTGGGTCATGATCGGCCTCGCCCTGAGCGCTCTCGCAGGCGCCGGGCTCGCCGTCTCGCTCAAACCCGTCTCTGGCTGACATGCGCATTACTGATGATCTCAGCATTGATGAAAGCCTGATCACCGAACGCTTCGTCCGCTCGTCCGGGCCGGGCGGCCAGCATGTGAACAAGACCGAGAGCGCGGTGCAGCTCCGCTTTGATGTCAGCGCTAGCGCCCTGCCCGACGCGATCAAGCAGCGCCTGAAACGGATTGCGGGCACGCGGATGACCCAGGACGGCGTGCTGATCCTGCATGTGGAAGACCACCGCTCCCAGGACCGCAATCGCGCCGAAGCCCGCACCCGACTCAAGCGCCTGATCGAACAGGCGAGCCGCAAGCCCAAGCCGCGCATCAAGTCCCGCCCATCCCTCAGCTCGATCAAGCGCCAGAAGGACAAGAAGGCGAAGAAGAGCCAGACCAAGAGCCTGCGTCAGAAGCCCCGTCTGGATTGAAGACCGACATATTGGCGTTTCTCCGGGACAAGTCCGTATACCTCCCATAGGCTTCTGGAAGCTATTTGGGGGAACATCATGAGTCTGACGATGAACACGAAACGCCGCACGCCCGGCGTGCTGTTCTTTGCATCCATGCTGGTGCTGATCTGGCTGACCATGATCACCCATGAAGCCGTGCACTGGCTGACCGGTCAGGCGTTGGGCCATGACATGTTCATGCAGCTCACCCGCGCCGGTTTCGTGCATGATGACGCCAACCCGACCCTGCTGGAGACAGCGCTCGTCTCGATCTCCGGCCCGGTCTTCACCTGGCTGCTGGGCGCGCTGGGCGTCTGGCTGGCGGTGAGCCGGAAGAGCTTTCTGGGCTATGAGCTGATCGTCGTGGCGTTCGCACAGCGTTTCCTGGCGCTGACCGTGGGGACGGTCGCCGGGGTCCACAATGACGAGGCGCGCGTCAGTCTGATGATGGGCCTGCCCTTCTGGGTGCTGCCGGTGATCGTGTCGCTGGTCCTGTTTGCAGGCGTGGTCATCGCCGCCCGCGCCACCCGCGCGTCCATCCTGACTCATGTGCTCAGCTATGGGGTGATCAGCATCGCCTTCACCGCAATCATCTTCGCCGACGGCACAGGACCGGGCGGTGACGGCTGCGGCGTGCTGTCAGACTATCTGCCGGACCGCTATGGCTGCGCAGGCTGATCACACAGCCCGCCGCCCGCCACTTCCAGCTCACGGCACAGCGCCACGGCGCCCTGCTCATCCCCGCCGTCTCGCAGCACCGACGCCAACCCGTTCACGGCCTCGACGTTCAAAGGGTCCAGCGCCAGCACACGGCGATACCAGAGCTCGGCCTGTTGCGGCTCACCTGCCTCGGCGCGCAAGCGCGCCACCGTCAGCCCGACTTCCGACTGCCAGGGCCGGATCGCGACAGGGTTGGCGGCGTAGTCGCGCGACATGGCTTCAAAACTGCGCGCCAGCAGGTCCGCCTGCCGCTCGGGATGACCCGACAGCTCCTCAAGCTCTGACAGGTTGATCATCGCCCCCCAGTTCTCAGGATCGATCACCAGCGCCCGGTCATAGGCCCGGCGCGCGGCGTCAAAATCCGACTGCGCCGCCTTGATAAGCCCCAGCGCCCTCCAGGCTCGCGCATGCCCGGGATCCAGCCGGGTCGCCTCTTGCGCCAGGGCCTCGGCGCGCTCAAGAGCCGCCTGAGACCGGGGTGTCTCCAACTCCCCCGATTGCAGCGCCTCGGTCAGGGTGGTGCGGTTCGCTTGCCCCTCCAGACCCCAGCGGATGACCCGTTGGGTGAGCGCGTTCGCCTGCCCGGCCAAGGCCGCTGCGTTCTGTGGATCGCCCGCCAGTATCCGCTCATAAAGGCGCAAGGCTGCTTCATTGTCAGCGCGTGTGTACTGGGCATAAAATCCGTCCGCGCGACTGAGCAGCGCACCGGCCTCGTCCGTTTGGGAGGCCATGGGCGGCGCGATGTCCGCAGGCTGGCGCAGGATCACGCTGGCCCCGACCAGAAGAACCACCAGCACCGCCGCAGAGGCCAGCAAGACCGTTGCGCTCACCCTCGGGCCCGTCTCAGTCTGCGCTTCCATAGCCGCGCCCAAGGGCGCCACCGGCATGATCAGACGATAGCCGCGCCGTGACACGGTCTGCACGAAGCGCGGCGATTTCGCGTCATCGCCCAGCGCCTGACGCAGCTTCCAGATGGTGCGCGAGAGGGCGTCGTCATTGACGCTGGCGTCAGGCCAGAGCGCACGGGCGATGTCGTCCTTGGAGCGCACCTCACCCTTCGCCTGAGCCAGATAGACCAGAAGGTCCATCACCTGCGGCTCCAGCTCGACCGGCCCCTCTTCGCTGGTGATGCGGTTCATCGCCGGTTCGACCCGGACCGGGCCCATCTGGAAGGGCGTATCAGCGCTCATGTCAGCTTTAATCCGGTAAAAGGAGGAATGGTCAGACAATCAGGAAGCGTCGGTCATGGCAATCTCGCCCCGGCCAGCCTCTCTGTTCAAGGCGCCCGCAAGAGGCGCTGAAACACCATGATGAGAGTACGCCATGCTATCGCGATCCCTGTTCGCCGGCCTTGTCGCCAGCCTTCTGCTCCCCGCCTGTCATGCGCAGGACCTTGTCCCGCCTCAAGACGCCCTGGCCGATGCGCAAATCCTGTATGACGGCTTGCAAGAGGCGCATTATGACCTGTTCGCCACGACACCCGAACCACTCTACGATCACTACTTTCGGGAGCTCCGCGAGGAGCTGGCCTCCGAACCCCGAAGCCTGCCGCAGCTGCATCGCGCCTTCCAGCGCTTCGCAGCGCACGCCCATTTCGCCCATACCCGTATCGAGGGCCTCAACCCGGGCTTTCTGGAGTATCTGTCAGACGACGACGCCCGGCTTTTCCCCGTGAGTTTTGAGGTGCGCGACGGCGAAGTGATCATCACCCAGGCGCCAGCGAATTTCCCGGCCCGCCCCGGCGACCGTATCATCTCGCTTGAAGGCGCAGCGAACTCTGACTGGCTGGCGCGACTGACGCGGAATGTCCCCGCCGAAACAGCCCCCTTCGCCTATGCCCAGATGGAAGGCAGCGAAGCCTATTTCGTCTGGCTCGAATACGGCGCGCGAGAGCGCTTCACGCTTGAGATCGAGAGCCAAGACGGCGCGCGGCGCACACTTGAACTGCCCGCAATCTCCTATGACGCGCTGATGGACCGGGAAGGTCTGTCCCGGCTGGATCTGAACGGGCGTGAGGCGCGCATGCTGACCGATGAGATCGCCTATCTGCGCCCTGGCCCCTTTTATGATCTTGAGGCGCAATCGGCGGAGACCGCGTATCTGCCCGAAGCGGTCTCGCGATTCTCCGACTTCGTGGACGCCAGCTTTGAGACCTTCCTCGCCTCCGGCGCAGAGGCGCTCATCCTCGATCTGCGAAACAATCCGGGCGGCAGCAATGCGTTCTCCGATCTGGTTCTGAGCTGGATCGCGGACCGTCCCTTCCGCTTTGCGTCCGACTTCCGCATCCGCATCAGCGAGCAGAGCATCGCTTCGAACCAGGCCCGGATCGATGCGGGAGATACCGGCTTATCTCGGACCCTGGCCGATCTTTATGACGGCGTTCCCGTGGGAGAGACGGTGAGCTTCGAGATCGACTATGTCCATCCGCGCGACGGGCGGCGCTTTGAAGGCCGGGTCTACGCCCTTGTGAACCGGCAGAGCTATTCGAACGCCGTCTCGGTCGGCGCGATCATTCAGGATTACGGCTTTGGCGTAGTGATGGGCGAAGCGACCACGGACATGGCCACCACCTATGGCGCGATGGAGCATTTCCCCTTGCCCCGCACCGGGCTTGTGGTCGGCTATCCCAAGGCCCTGATCATCCGTCCCAATGGGGATGAAAGCTCGACGCCGCTCATTCCGGATGTGCGTCTGCCCTCGCCCCGACTCGGCGATGAGGGCGACCGCGTCCTAGACGCAGCCATTACTCATGTTGAAGGCGTTTTGCGCTAGATGGTTATCCCGGCGGAGCCTTCCGCCGGGATGTCTCCTGCGCGCTCTGCATGCCATTCAGTTCAGGCCGCCTAGAGCAGAACGCCAGTCTGCGAGGCCGGATCCATGGGCTGAACGAGCCTTTCCACATCTTCGTCATCATAGAGCGTGGGCGGCTGAGTGTGGAACGGGCTGGAGCTGACCAGCCAGCTCAACGCTTCAAGCTGATTATCCAGATCGTCAAAGCGTGAGGCGCTCCACCCGTTCTGCATGAAGTCCATCGCGAGCGACATCGAAACCGCATAGTTGCACTGATACTCGTCACGCACGCGGATATGGCCCTCTACCGTGGGGGTTTTGATGTCGAGCCGCTTGGCGTTGAAGTCCATCGTCAGCCGGCCTCCGGAAAAGACGAACTCCGCTGAGCGTCGGCAAGACGCCTCGGGCATGTACTTGCCGCTGCTGAGAACGATCCGGGCCTGGCCAGGGGTCTCGAGAACCGCCGAGTAGAGCGTCGGGCAGCCTTTCTTGGGCGAGTTCCGGAAGGTTCCGACATTGAGTGAGAGGAGGTTTGAACGCTGCAGATCCACCTCGGCGCTCAGGGCCACCGTCACCGTATGGATGAACGTCTCATACAGCTCGCCGCTCTTGGTTGGATCCAGCGTCCACAACCGCCGATCATGGCTGGGGGACCGGTCGGGGCCTTCGAGGATCTCGATGCGCGCGGCCTCAAGCGCGCCCAGCTCGCGGGTTATGGAGGCATATTCCTTGGGCAGCCCCTCCGAGAATTCCAGATACTTCAGATACGATCTGTGAGGATTGTACAGATAGGTCAGCGGCAGCGACTTCTCGAGCGTGTAGTAACTGGCTGCAAAACCATCCTTGAACAGGACCGCCGCCCGTCGTTTCAGCTGCGCGATCTCGGACGTATGGGCTGATATCGGCTTTTCGACGACAAAGCGTATCCCCTCATCCGCCAGCAACTGGATATAATCCATGTGAGACGGCGTAGGCGTCGCAATATAGACAGGATGACGTTGCGCCTTGATCTGTTTCTCGATCTGGGCGGGCGGGGCGCCCTGAACCCGGAGCCCGGCAAGCGCCGCCTCGCCCAGCTCGGCGTTGGACAGCTCGTCCGTCATCACATCATAACGTCGGCCAGGAACCTCCAGAGCCTTCAAGGCCGGCAGAATGCGGTTCCGCGTCACATCGCCATAGCCGATGATCGAGAAGACCGTGGTCTGCTTGAAGCGCGTCTCCGGATACATCATCCGTAAATTGCCAATGATCAGAGCCAGGTAACACAATCCGAGCAGGCGCAATTCCCAGGCGCCCTGAGGGCTCGCATCTTCCCCCGCCCCACCGCCAAAAATGGCGAAGAACACATTCACCATCGGGCTTTCATAGAGGATCGAGAGCAAGGCGATCTGCGCGACCACAACGACAGGCAGAAGCACAAAGTACTCCGCTCGGTGGTACAGCGTATAATCGGGCTCAACAAAATTCCGGACGAACAGATAATAGAATATCCATCCGATCGTCTCGATGGTCAGCAGAATGACGACGGGCATGACGAACGGGCTGTATTTCAGCGCGTCGGGAAACAGGTTCGCCGCCGCAACCGCCACAATCATGACCGAGACGAAATAGCGCTCGGTATGGAGCGCGTGAAAATTCGGCCGCTTGCTGGAAGAGCGGTTGGACCAGTCCTTTCTGTACAGGCGCTTCCACCACTGCAAAGGGCTGATGAACCGGACCAGGGCGACCGTATTGAACAGCGCCCAGGCCAGCATCGAGTTGCGATCACCCCAATACCAGCTCGACCGCGGAGGGAAGGTCGTGATCGTTCCGATGAAACGCCAGACCCCGCCCAGGGTTCTGAGCAACCATCCCAGCAGGACTTCGAGCTTCTCTCTGATCGTCTCGGGAAGAGTCATGGGGCCATCATCGTGATGCGGATCACTGAAATCCCGCCAGGGTCTGCATCCTTGCCGGAAGTACAATGACGCAGGTTCGCCCTGCGTCCTCAAGGGCCGTGATCAAACAGGCTTCCGCAGGCAACGACAAGTCCGGCCGAGCCACGACCGGTGTCCAAGCGCCTGCATGCAAAAAACCCCGGCGGATGGCTCCGCCGGGGTCTTGTTCAGCTCTGCGAGAGGCAGATTAGCCGACGATCTCGTCTTCGGAGAAGAAGAACGGGATTTCCTGAGCGGCGGTTTCCGGCGCGTCGGAACCGTGCACGGAGTTGGCTTCGATGGATTCAGCGAACTCCTTGCGGATGGTGCCCGGCTCGGCGTTCTCCGGGTTGGTCGCGCCCATGACGTCGCGGTATTTCGCGATGGCGTCTTCACCTTCGAGAACCTGAACGACGACCGGGCCGGAGATCATGAAGCTCACGAGATCGCCAAAGAAAGGACGCTCCTTGTGCACGGCGTAGAAGCCTTCAGCCTGCTCTTTGCTCAGGCGGATGCGCTTCTGGGCGATGATGCGCAGACCGGCTTCCTCGATCTTGGCGTTGATGGCGCCGGTGAGGTTCCGCGCGGTTGCGTCGGGTTTGATGATGGAGAAGGTGCGCTGGATCGCCATGAATGATGGTCCCTGACTGGCCCCTCTGTCCTCGAGGGGTGAATGGATTTGCCGCGGCTTATAGCCATGCCGGACGAGTATGAAAACCCGTGTCCGCCATTGCGGCTGATGTCATGGCCCTAAAGCCCCTCAAATCCCGCCATGCGCCAGATTTCGTCAGGGCTGTACGCACTGAGCTCGACAATCCCGAGCCCGGAGTTCGCCATGGCGCGACGCACCAGCTCGGCGCCGGTGCGATAGCCGATCGCTTCACGGCCATCAGAATGCGCAAACATCCATTCGCCATAGTTGGCGTTCTGCGGCAAGGCGCGGATTTCCTCCGCCCAGGCGTTGAAGGTCGCGTCATCCAGCGGCGGATAGGCCGTCTCGCGACCTTCATAGTGCTCGGCATAGACATCGGCGAGACCTTCATTGGCCGCGGCTATCACGATACCGGGACCATAGGCGTTGTTCTCGATGGTCCAGCCCCGCGCGAGATGATGCATCTCATGCAGGCCTGTGCGCAGAAGTCCGGCGCGCGCCGCTGCTTCGGGACCGCCCGGATAGGTGACCGACATTTCCAGGACCAGCACGCCAGGGCGTTGCGCCCGGCCCGTCACCCCGCCCAGCGCATCCACGCCGGGACGGTTGATCGGGTGAAGCTCCACGGAAATCGCATCCGCGAGCTGGGGAAAGTCCGCTTTCGTGGTCTGATACGCCTGATTGAGAATATCCGAGATGAGGGCGCGCTCCGACGCGGTGTAGTCGTGCGTCTCGCTGGCCTGGAAGGAGACCGCCACGGCGGACTGGGCTCCGGCGACCTGTTGACCGGCGAGCGCGACCGTCGTTGTCCCTGTCGCGCCCAGCACCAGGGCGAGTGAGAGTGCTTTGAACATGACCAACCTGCTTGTTTTATGGTTATGCCCTCTGCCTAAACCCTGCTCATTTGGCTCTGGATTACCAAAAGCTGACAAATCGGAAAGCTTTCAGCCCGCCGTCCTCCGCGCAATCGACTTGCCCGGCGCGAGAGAGCGCGCTAACCGGCACGCCTCATGTTGCACATCAATGACCTCTCTCACCGCATCGACGGGCGCCTGTTGTTTGATCAGGCGACGCTGTTCCTGCCCGCCAAGACCCGCATGGGGCTGGTGGGCCGCAACGGCACGGGCAAATCGACCCTGTTCCGGCTGATCCTGGGCGATCAGAGCCCGGATGACGGCTCGGTCAGCGTGCAGCCCGGCGCCCGCATCGGCACCGTGGCTCAGGAAGCCCCGGCGGGTCAGACCTCGGTGATGGATTTCGTGCTGGCCGCCGACCTTGAACGGACGGCCCTGCTGGCCGAAGCGGAAACCGCGACCGATCCGCATCGCATCGCCGACATCCAGACCCGGCTCGCCGATATCGACGCCCATTCAGCCGAAGCGCGCGCGGGCGCGATCCTCAATGGTCTGGGCTTCAACACCCAGGACCAGGCCCGGGCCTGCGCGGAATTTTCCGGCGGTTGGCGCATGCGGGTGGCGATGGCGGCGACCCTGTTCGCCAAGCCCGACCTGCTGCTGCTCGATGAGCCGACCAACTATCTCGACCTTGAGGGCGCAGTCTGGCTGGAAACCCACCTACAGAAATTCCCCGGCGCCGCACTGATCATCTCGCACGACCGCGATCTTCTGAACGCCTCGGTGCACTCCATCGTCCACCTCAAGGATCTCAAGCTGTCCGTCTGGGAAGGCGGCTATGACCAGTTCCAGCGTCAGCTGGCGGAACGTCAACGCCTTCAGATGAAGATGGTGGAGCGTCAGGAAGACGAGAAACGCCGCCTGCAAGCGTTTGTGGACCGGTTCAAGGCCAAGGCCAGCAAGGCCAAACAGGCCCAGTCCCGCGTCAAGCGCATCGAGAAGATGCAGCCCATTGCCACCATGGTGGAAGACCCGGTCGCGCCGTTCGAGTTCCCCCATGCCGAGCGCCGCATGGCCAATCCGCTGGTGCGTTTTGACGAGTGTGAGACCGGCTATACCGAAGACAAGCCGATCCTGAAAAATCTCGGCATGCGCATCGACATTGATGACCGTATCGGGCTTCTGGGCCGCAATGGCGCGGGCAAGTCCACCTTCGCCAAACTGCTGACCGGCGCCCTGCCCGTCACCGCGGGCGCCATGCGCATGCATAAGAAGGCGGTGGTGGCCCATTTCGCCCAGCACCAGATTGACGCGCTGTCGCCCAACCATTCGGCCTACACCCATGTGCTGGAGCGTATGGAGGACGCGACCGAGGCCGAGCGCCGCGCGCGTCTGGCCCGCTTCGGTCTGCCGGCCAACCGTCAGGAAACCGCCGCCAAGAACCTCTCAGGGGGTGAGAAGGCGCGGCTCCTGATGAACCTCATCACGTTTGACGGCGCCCATCTTCTGATCCTCGACGAGCCGACCAACCACCTTGATATCGACAGCCGAGAGGCGCTGAAGGCCGCGATCAACGAGTTTGCGGGCGCGGTGATCATCATCTCTCACGACCGCGACCTGATCGAAAGCTGCGTGGATCGGCTGTGGCTGGCGGCGGACGGTACGATCAAGCCCTATGACGGGGATATGGACGATTACCGCCGCGAGCTGCTGGCGGGAGAAACCAAGCCCCGCGACAAGTCCAAACCTACGGGCGGACAAAAGACCCAGGACCGGCGCGATGCCGCGGCCGCGCGCGAAAAGATCAAACCTCTCAAGGCGCAAGCGGCGAAATGGGAGAAAGAGATTGAACGCCTCAAGGGCGTACTTTCCAAGATTGACGCGGGTCTCGCCGTCGATGGCCTGTGGGAGAAAGACCCCAATCTCGCGACCGAGCTGACCAAGAAGCGCTCCAGATGCGTCGACCTCATCGACGAGGCGGAGATGGCCTGGCTGGACGCGGAAGAAGCCATCGAGGCGGCGCAGAGCGCGCTCTGATCACTGCTGAATACGCCTAAAGTCGCGTGACCTTGGGCCACATTGCCTCTGTAGCTTTCCGGTGTCGGAATGGTCCGATCAAGACGTTTGTCAAAACGCGACCCCGGGGAGTTTTCAGTTGAGCCAGATGTACGACACGGATTTGGACCGTAACGCCGCCAACCATGTGCCGCTAAGCCCGATCAGCTTTCTGACGCGCACCGCCCGCGCCTATCCTGAAAAGCTCGCCGTGATCCATGGCGATATCCGCCGCAATTGGGGCGAGGTGTATGAGCGCTCGGTCCGGCTCGCCTCGGCGCTGTCAAAGCGCGGGATCAAAAAGGGCGATACGGTCGCGGTGATGGCCCCGAACATCCCCGCCTTCGTGGACGCCCATTTCGGCGTGCCCATGTCGGGCGCCGTGCTCAACGCGCTCAATATCCGGCTCGACGCGGAAGCCATCGCCTTCATCCTCAAGCATGGCGAGGCGAAGGTGATCCTGGTGGATCGCGAGTTTTCGTCCGTCATCGCCCGCGCCGTGCAGGAGATCGATGCAAAGCCGCTGATCGTCGATATCGACGACTCTCTGGCCGAACATGGCGAGCTGATCGGCGAGATCGAATACGAGGCCTTCCTGAAAGAGGGCGATCCCGGTTTCGACTTCCATCGCGCCGAGGATGAATGGGATGCGATTGCGCTCAACTACACCTCGGGCACGACGGGCGACCCCAAGGGCGTCGTCACCCATCACCGGGGCGCGTATCTGAACGCCGTGGGCAATGCGATGGAATGGGATATGCCCCATTTCCCGGTCTATCTGTGGACCCTGCCCATGTTCCACTGCAATGGCTGGTGCTTTCCCTGGACCCTCGCGGCCAAGGCGGGCGTCAATGTCTGCCTGCGTCGGGTCGAACCCTTCGCCATCCTGTCCGCCATCGCCGAGCACAAGGTCACGCATCTCTGCGGCGCACCCATCGTGATGAGCATGATGATCCAGCTGCCCGAAAAGGAACGGCCGGACTTTGACCATCCTGTCGCGATGATGACCGCCGGCGCCTCCCCGCCCGCCACGGTGATTGCGGGCATGGAAGCCATGGGCGTCAATGTCACCCACACCTATGGCCTGACCGAGGTCTACGGCCCCTCCATCGCCTGCGCATGGAAACCCGAATGGGATGAGCTGCCACTGAAGGACCGCGCGCGCCTGAAGGCGCGTCAGGGCCTGCCCTACATCACCCAGGAAGACCTGATGGTGGCGAATCCTGAAACCATGGAGCCCCTGCCCTGGGATGGCAAAAGCCTCGGGGAGATCATGATCCGCGGCAATGCGGTGATGAAGGGATATCTCAAGAACCCCGCCACCACCGAGAAGAGCTTCAAGGGTGGCTGGTTCCACACCGGCGACCTGGCCGTCACCCATCCGGATGGCCATGTGGAGATCAAGGACCGCTCAAAGGACATCATCATTTCGGGCGGGGAGAACATCTCCTCGGTCGAGGTGGAGGATGTGCTCTACAGCCATCCCGATGTGGCCGCCGCCGCCGTGGTCGCCAAGCCCGACGCCAAATGGGGCGAGACGCCCTGCGCTTTCATCGAGCTGAAAACCGGCGCGATTGTGACGGACAAGGACATCATCGCCTTCGCCCGCGAGCATCTGGCCCACTTCAAGGCGCCGCGCCTCGTCGTGTTCGGCGAATTGCCCAAGACCGCCACCGGCAAGATCCAGAAATTCATGCTCCGCGAACGTGCGCGAGAGATGCATTAGGGGTCAGGGTCAGGTCAGGGGCGTAGAAGTTGTGGAGCAAGGCCACGTGACTCGCGAATAAGATTGCCTGCTTCATCGAGGCCTACGCCTAATCCCAGCTTTCGACGGAGATCAAAGAATGCCTTCTCGTCTTCACAAGGCTTGGCGAGCATGTGTGAAAAGGCGTCGAGCCAGTTCTCTGTCCCGTGCTCCGAACGGTTCATTGCGGCCTCCTGATGGATTGGGCTGTTGCTCCTTGATGAGAATTAGCTCCAATTCTTTCCCTTATAGAGCGACCTTGATATATTTATCCTATGCGAGAGAACCCAAATCAATCAAACTCTTCTCAATTCGGGAACGGATCAGTTGAGTTTTACCGTTGGAAAACCCCATTTGAAAATATGGGGTGCGAGATCATAGAGGTCGCCTTCGCACCCAAATTACATTGGTCCAAAAAATCTGAGCCCGTATACCGGGGCAAATCGATAATAAAATCTGGTTTCAATGCAGATCTGATTAGCCTGATTGAAGACCAGAACGGCCGATTCTACACGATCATTTTCGAGAAAATTGTCGCGATGCGGCTCTTGGATGAAGCTGGCCTTACTGAAATCTGGCAAGCATCGGCTCAATTAGGAGGTAGGCCTGGCCAAACGACTTTTAAAGTTCGCAATCATGCTTGGACGAAGGAAAGCAGCCTAGAATTCATTCAAACTGAGGGTTGGTCCTATATAATAGCGACTGAGAACAATTGCTTGGAAATAGTCAGTGTCAGCGTCCCCGAGATAGCAGAGAGCCTCTCGCTCCCCGCCTAAGGGCTTTCCGTGAAGAAGAAAGCCTCAACTTACCCGCACTTCACCTCAAGGATCGCGCCGTCTTCACCGACCACGATGTTGAGCCGGTTCGGGCGGTAATCCATGGTCACCGGATCATCGATACCATAGACGCGATGCGGGCGCGGCAGGCTGTCCGTGTGCACCCCGCCCACGGGCTGGCCGACCAGCACCTGATAGGCCTCGGCGGCGCAGGGCTGGGGCTCCGGCATGGGGTCTGGCTGGCCCCCCGCATTCGGGTTCGTCGTCGAGGCGGTCGTCGCGCAGGCGGTCAGCGTCAAACCGGCGACGAGGATAACGAGTGTACGGATCATGCCTTGCGCTCCCAGCGGCCCATTTCGTTCTGACGCCAATAGCTAATCGCAATATCGGACTTTTTCTGGGCAGCCCAGAGGGCGCGGGCCCGCGCCAGGCTTGTCTCGTCGCTGGCTTCAAACATCACCACCACCCGGTCCCAGGCGGACACATCCCCCGGATCGGCGCCATCGAGGCAGAACAGCATGCTGGCGGAATTGAGATTATCGGTGCGATCTGACAACACGATCGGCTGATGCTCCACATGCTCGGCGTCGGCGCGACCATGGGGCAGGAAGCTCTCCTCGCGGAAGGTCCACAAATGGCTGTCGAGATGATCGAGCCGCGTCTCTTCCTGACTGCACACCACGGCGCGGCCGCCCCGCTCCATCAGCTTGGTCAGAAGTTCCGGCAACGCCTCGTCAACACTGGCGTTTTCCAGATGATAGAACCACAGCTCGGCCATGTTGCGTCCTGAAAGGCGACGCCCCCGGCGCATGGCCGGGGGCGCTGCGGCAAGGGCGTTAGCCCTCGAAGTTGTCGCGCACCAGACGGTCCAGCAGACGCACGCCATAGCCGGTGCCGAAGGTCGGGATGCGCGGATCCTTGGAGCCGGCGTTCATGCCGGTGCCGGCGATGTCGATATGGATCCAGGGCTTCTCGTTCACGTGACGCTTGAGGAATTGCGCCGCGGTGATCGAGCCGGCCAGACGGCCCTCGCCCACATTCTTCATATCCGCATTCGGGGTGTCGATCTGGCGGTCGTATTCCGGACCGATCGGCAGACGCCACACGGTCTCGTCCGACGCCTTGCCCGCCTTCTCCAGCTTGCCGACCAGATCGTCGTCATTGGAGAACACGCCTGCATGCTCATGGCCCAGCGCGATCAGGATGGCGCCGGTCAGGGTGGCGAGGTTGATCATGAATTTCGGATCGAAGCGGTCCTGCGTGTACCAGAGCACATCACCCAGCACGAGACGGCCCTCGGCGTCGGTGTTGTGGATCTCGATGGTCTGACCGGACATGGATTTGACGATGTCGCCCGGACGCTGGGCATTGCCGTCAGGCATGTTCTCGACAAGACCGATGACGCCGATGACGTTCGCCTTGGCCTTGCGACCGGCAAGCGCGGCCATCAGGCCGACCACGGCGGCGGAACCGCCCATATCGCCCTTCATTTCGTCCATGCCCTGACCCGGCTTCAGCGAGATGCCGCCAGAGTCAAAGGTGACGCCCTTGCCGATGAAGGCGAGCGGCTTATCGCCCGACTTGCCGCCATTCCACTTGATGACGACCATCTTGGATTCGCGCACCGAGCCCTGGCCGACGCCCAGAAGCGCGTGCATGCCCAGCTTTTCCATTTCGGCTTCGCCAAGAACCTCAACCTCAAGGCCCAGCTTGCTAAGTTCCTTGACTTTTTCGGCATAGCTTTCCGGGTAGAGAACGTTCGGGGTCTCGTTCACGAGATTCCGCGCCAGGGTCACGCCCTCGGCCACCGGCGCCCAGTCGGCCCACAGCTTTTCAGCCGCCGCCGCGTCAGAGGACACGATCTCGACGCTCTGCACGGACGGTTTCTTGTCGTCGCTGAGCTTGGTGCGGTAGGTGTCGAAGCGATAGGCGGCGAGGCTGGCGCCCAGCGCGCCGCGGCACAGCAGCTCGGCGTCGCCATCCAGATGCACTGAGACGGATTTCGCCCCCGAGATCAGGATCGACTTGATCACGCCTGCAACCGCCTTTTCGGCGCCATTGCCGTCGAGCTTGGCCTTGTCGCCCAGACCGAAGAGCACGATGCGCGTCGCATCCACGCCCGCCGGCGCGGTGATTTCCAGAAGGTCGCCTGCGCCGCCCTTGAAACGGGAGGCCTCGATGGCGCGGGTCACCGCGCCGGACGTTGCCGAATCAAGCGCCTTCGCAGCGTCAGACAGGGCGCGATCAGCGAAGACCGGCGCTGCAATTGCATCACCCGATGCGGAGGCGGCAAACGAGATTTTCATGGCAAACCTTTCCAGTATCTGCAAGATTTCGGCGCGCGAGACCCGCGCGGCCTGATGGAGAACTCCATGCGAGCAGTGGTATCGCATCCCAACCCGCGTTAGAAGATGCGGTCTTCATGAATGCAGACTGCTCGACTGACCACACATTGGCGCCGAATGACCCTGTTTCAACGCTATACATTCAGACAGGCGCTGTGGCCCTTTCTCGGCGCCATGGCGGCGCTGACCGGGCTGGCGGTCCTGACGCAGTCGCTGTCCAATCTCGATCTGATGGCCGAGCGCGGGGAAACGGCGCTCGTCCTGATCACCATCACCGTGCTGGCCATGCCGCAGGTCATCGCGCTCCTGCTGCCGATCGCCGTCTTCCTGGCCGTCGCCATCGCGCTGAACCGGCTGACGAGCGATTCCGAACTCACCGTCGCGGCCGCCGCCGGGATGAGCCGCTTCCAGCGCGTCAGCCCCTTCCTGCGCCTCGCGATCTATGTCGTGCTGGCCAATCTGGTCATCAATCTGTTCGTTCAGCCCGCCAGCTTCCGTCTGATGCGCCAGCAATTGTTCGAGATTCGCACTGACCTCGCCGCCAGCTTCATGCGCGAGGGCGAGTTCGTGCCGCTGGGCGACCAGGTGACCTTCTATGTGCGCGAGATCAGCGATGATTCCGTGCTCAATGACGTGTTCATCATGGATGACCGCACGGGTCAGTCCGCTGCTTACGCTGCACGGCGCGGCCGCATCGCCGCAACCGATCGCGGACCGGTCATGCTGCTTGAAGACGGCGTGCGCACCCAGGTGGACCAGTCGGGGGTGCTGACCAATCTCAGCTTTGACAGCACCAAGGTCGAGCTCACCCTGTTTGTGGACAACACAGCCTCGCTCTTCTTCAAGGAAAGCGACAAGTATCTGCCTGAGCTCCTGCGCCCCACTCCCGCCGACATCGCCCGGGCCGGCGGCAAGGGGCGGCTCTACGCCGAAGGCCATTATCGTCTGTCGGCGCCGCTCTACAATCTCGCCTTCGCGCTGATCGCGCTGGCGGCCTACATGTCCGGAGAACACCGCCGCATCGGTTATGGCCGCAATCTGATCATCGCCGGCGCCAGCGCGGTCGTGTTGCGTCTGACCGGTTTCGCCATCCAGGCCGCAGCGGAATCCGATGACGCCATGAACGCCGTCCAGTACCTTGTTCCGCTGATCGGAATCGCCGTCGCCATCGCCATCATCGGGCGCCCCCGCCGCCGCGCGCCCCGGGCCGAGGCGACCCCCCTCACGTCGGAGGCGACGGCATGATCGGTCGTCTGTGGCGTTACCTCTTCATCCAGACCCTGATCGGCCTTATTGGCGCGGCGGTGATCATCACCGCCGTCATCCTGCTGATCGACTTTGTGGAGACCTCTCGCGATATCGGCACGCGCGTGGGCATTTCCGCCTTCCAGGCCCTGCATCTGTCGCTGTTGAAGGCGCCCTTGCTGGTGCAGGACACCCTGCCCTTCATCGTGCTTTTCGGCGTGCTGTTCACCTTCTTCCGCCTGAACCGCCGGTCCGAGCTGATCGTGATGCGGGCGTCCGGCTATTCCGCCTGGCGCATCCTGGCGCCGGTAGCGATCCTCGCCGCCCTCACCGGCGCGATCAGCACGCTGGCGCTGAACCCGCTGGGGGCCGCCTCCAACGCGCGGTTCGAAGCCACCCGGGAGGCGCTGTTTGAGGGCGAAGGCCAGTCCAGCGGCGCCAACCAGTCCGGCCCCATCTGGCTGCGCGAGACCACCGCGACCGGCTACATCATGATCACGGCCCAGCAACAGGGCGGCGATGACGCTACGCTGACCGAGCCCGTCTTTCGCCAGTATGTGCTGTCTGAGAGCGGCGCGCCCCTGCTTGATCGACGGATCACGGCGGAGCGGGCCGAACTCAATGGCGGTTTCTGGAGCCTGACGAACGCCATTGAATACGCGCCCGGCGGACAGGCAACGGAGCTGGGAGACGTGGCCCTGCCCACCAATGTGGGACGCCAGGCGCTGTTTGAGCGCGCAAGGTCGCCCGGCGCGGTGTCCTTCTGGCAATTGCCCGCCGTCATCGCTTCGGCGCGGGACGCCGGCCTGTCTTCGCTGGCCTATGAGCTGCGCTGGCATGGTTTGCTCGCTCAGCCCCTGATGCTGGTGGCCGCCGCCCTGATGGGGATCGCCGCAACCTTGCGCCTGCATCGCCTGGGGGGCGCGGCCGGATTCGCCGCCGCCGGCGCGACAGCGGGCTTCATCCTCTATTTCAGCCAGGAGCTCATGCTGGGCCTGGGCGCCTCGGGCGCCATCACGCCCCTGACCGCCGCCTGGACCACGCCGGCGCTGTTTTCACTCGCCGGTTTGTTCTTTATCGCCGCCACAGAAGACGGCTGATGCGTGGACGATGGCGCCCCAATCCGATACATGGCTTACTGGGGCTTGGCCAAGGGACTGAACACCGATCATGAAAGCGTTGTACCGATCTGCGGCGGCGGCCGCCCTTCTTGCGGCGACTGCAGCGCCGGCGGCGATGGCCCAGTCCGTCAGCAATGATCGGGTCTATCTGGATGCGGACGAGCTGATCCAGGACCGCGAGCAGGGCCTGTATATCGCGCGCGGCAATGTCCGCGTTCAGACCGGCGATCGCGTCCTGTTCGCCGAGGAACTCACCTACAACCCCGCCATCAATCGCGTGATCGCCAGCGGCGGCGTGCAGATCTTTGACGGCGCCGAACCTGCGCAATTCGCTCAAGAGGTCGAACTCAGCGATGACCTGCGCGAGGGTGTGGCGCGCGGATTCACCACGCTTCTTGAAAACAATGGCCGCGCTGCGGCGGGCGCCGCCCTGCGCCGTCCGGACGGTTCGGTCGAACTGTCGAACGCCTATTACACCGCCTGCGAGCTGTGTGCGGATGGCGAAGGCGAACCGACCTGGCGCCTCCGGGCGAGCCGGGTGGTGCGCGACACCCAGAACAAGGTCATCTATTACCGCAATGTGCGGCTTGAGATCCTGGGCCGACCGATTCTCTACTCGCCGGTCTTTGCCCATGCCGATCCGTCCGCGGCGCGCCAGTCGGGCTTTCTCTTCCCGGTGCTGAACAATTCTAGCCGGCTCGGCTTCACCTATCAGCAGCCCTATCTGTGGGCGATCGGTCCGTCCCAGGAGCTGATCGTCTCACCGCGCTACATGAGCAAGGTGAACCCGCTGATCCAGCTGGACTGGACCCGGCGTTTCTATTCCGGCGAGATGAGCATCCAGACCAGCTTCACCTATGATCAGGAGTTCGATCAGGACGGAAAGTTCGGCGAGGAAGAGCTGCGCGGACACGTTTTTGCGGACGGCCTGTTCAACTTCACTCCGAACCTGCGTTGGGGTTTCGGGGTCGAGGCGGTCAGCGAGGATCTCTACCTGCGCCGCTATGGCTATGAGGAATCGCCGGATCGCGCGGATGGGCTGTTCACGATCGCCGACCAGCGCATGCTGCTCAATCAGCTCTTCTTCATTGGCGATGGCGAGCATTTCCATGGCGACGCGACCGTCATCCATTTCAACAAGCTCCAGCAGAATGTCGATGACGACACCCTGCCCTTCATTTCACCGCTGATCCGCTTTGGCGCCCAATTGCCGATGCCGAACTGGGCGGGCGATCTCGATTTCAGTTTCAACACGGTCAATCTGCATCGCAATGCCGGCGATGATTACACCCGCGCCAGCCTGGGCCTGGACTGGACCCGTCCGACCATCCTGCCGGGCGGACTGAGGGCGGAAGCCTTCGCCATGGCGCGCGCGGACGCCTATGCGTTCAACGAGACAGACTCCAATGGCGACGAGATCGACCAGACCAATCTGACCCGCGCCCTCGGCGCCGCCGGTCTTGATCTGAGCCTGCCCTTCGTGCGCCCCGGCCAGTCGGTGAACTGGCTGATCGCGCCCCGCGCCGCCGCCATTTTCGCCAGCAGCGACAATGCCGACCAGACGCCCGTCAATGTGGACAGCGCCTCGATCGAGTTCCAGCAAAGCCAGCTGTTCGATGCGGCCCGCGCGAATGGCTATGACCTGTGGGAAGATGGCGCGCGCGTGGATGTCGGCCTGACCGTCGCCGCGAACTGGGATGGCGCCCTGCCTGGTGAGGTCGAGGTGTTCGCCGGCCGCAGTTTCCGACTGGATGGCGAACAGCGATTCCCGGCGTCGAGTGGACTGTCCGATGATGATTCTGACTGGATCAGTCAGATCCAGGTGGATATCGGCCGGTTCGACCTGGACGCCCGCGCCCGGATTGATTCTGAAACCCAGGAAATCAACCGTCTGGACCTCACCACAGGCTTTGAAGCCTGGCGCGTCTCGATGAATGCCCGCTACACCCGCCGCACCGACGCCGCCTCCACCCGCCAGCTTGAGGAAGTGACGGCCCGGGCCGGCTTCGCGCTGACGGATGAATGGTCCGTCGTCTATGACGGCGTGATCGATCTGGAAGAAAACGAAGTGCGTCGCCAGCGCGCGGGTCTTCAGTATCGGGACGAGTGCACGAACCTGCGCATCCTGTGGGAGCGCGACAATATCGACGTCGCCAATCTGGGCCCGAGCGATTCCGTGAAACTGGAGATCGTTCTCTTCACCCTGGGCGGGCTGAGTGATGATTAACGCCTTACACGCAGTCCGGCGATTGCGTCGGCGCCGTGTATCGGTATCTTGCCTGAACACCTCTAACCCTATGGTTCTTACATGGCGTTCCGACTCGCGCTGACTATCCTCGCCGGCATCGCACTGATGTCCGCCGCGCCCACGGCCTCCGCCCAGCAGGTCGAAGGCATCGCAGCGGTCGTCAACGACCAGCCGATCACGACGCTGGATGTGCGTGACCGCATGCGGCTGATCATTTCCTCAGCCGGCGTTCAGCCGACCGAGGAAATGCTGGCGCGGATCCAGGACCAGGCCATTCGCGGCCTGGTGGATGAAACGCTGCAACTTCAGCAGGCTGCGGAATTCGACCTTGAGGTCGAGGAAGCCGAGGTGGATGACGCCATCGCCGACATCGCCACGCGCTCCGGCGCCACGGTCCAGGAAGTCGAGGACGATCTGGCTGCGAGCGGCATCGACATCAACACGCTGCGCCAGCAGGTGAAAGCGGAAATCGCCTGGCAGATCCTGGTCAGCGGCCGCTATCGCTCGCGCATCCGCATTTCCGACCAGCAGATCGAGACGGCTCTGGATCGTTACATCCAGTCCGCCTCCCAGCCCCAATATCGTCTGGGCGAGATTTTCGTCGAGATCACCCCGCAGGGCGGCGAAGAACGCGCCGTCGGCATCATCCAGACGATCTACGACCAGTTGCGCCAGGGCGCCCCCTTCCAGGCTGTGGCGCAGCAATTCTCTGATGCGGCGAGCGCCAGCGCAGGCGGCGACACCGGCTATCTGCCCCTGTCCGGAATCAACGCGCAGGTGGCTGAAGCCGTGACGCAGATGGAGCCGGGCCAGATTTCAAACCCGATCCGCGTCCCCGGCGGCTTCCAGATCGTCGCCCTGATCGACCGTCGCGACGGCCAGGTCATCGAACAGCTGACTTTGTCCCAGATCACCATTCCCAGCTCGCGCGTGACCGACGAGAACCGGGCGGCTCTCGGCCGCGCCGCGGCTCGCATCAACAGCTGCGAGGGTCTGGATGAGGCGATGAGTGATGTTGAAGGCGCGTTCGTGACCAATCTGGGCGATGTCGGCGCCAATGCGCTGGTTCCCACCATTCGCGACGCCCTTGGCGGGCTGGAGCCAGTGGCCGCGACCCCGGTGCTGGACACCGCCGCAGGCGCACAGGTTTTCGTGCTCTGCGACAAGGCGCTGACGGGTCCCGGCGTGCCGAGCGCCGACCAGATCGAGAACCAGCTGATCAATCAGCAGCTCTCTCTTCTGTCCCGCCGCTGGCTGCGCGATCTGCGCCGCGACGCCACCATCGAGATCCGGTGAGCCGCGCGCCGCTGGCCCTGACCCTTGGCGATCCTGCAGGGGTCGGCCCTGAACTCAGCCTGAAAGCCTGGCGCGCCCTGCGCGATGAAGATCTGTGCTTCGTCGTTCATTGCGATCCCGCGCCGCTGATGGCTGCAGCCCAGCTTCTGGACTTGCCGCGCCCGGAACTCGTCTCAGGGCCCGACGAGGCGCAGCGCGTCTTCTCCAACTTCCTGCCTGTCATCGCCCTCGAGGCCTGTGAGCGCGAGGCTGAAAACGCCGTCCGCTCCATCGAAGCGGCGGTGGACGCTGCGAAGTCCGGCGCAGCGAGCGCGGTCGTCACCAATCCCGTGTCCAAATCCAGACTTTACGAGATCGGCTTCGCCTTTCCCGGTCATACCGAATTCGTGGCGCACCTGACCGCAGACCTGCCGATGAACGGCGCACGCGGGCCTGTGATGATGCTCTCGGGTGGCGGTCTGCGCACCGCGCTCGTCACCATTCACACGCCGCTGATGGCTGCGATCCAGTCTCTGACGCCAGAAGGCGTGGCGCACACGGCGCGTGTTGTTTCCGACGCGTTGAAACGCGATTTCGGCCTTGCCCGCCCGAGACTTGCGATGGCGGGTCTGAACCCGCATGCCGGCGAGAATGGCGCCCTGGGCCATGAAGAGCTCGATATTCTGGAGCCGGCGCTGGAGCAGCTGAGATCCGAGGGGATGACGATCTCCGGTCCCCTGCCCCCCGACACCATGTTCCATGAGGACGCGCGCGCGGCCTATGACGCCGCGATCTGCCTGTATCACGATCAGGGCCTGATCCCGGTCAAGACGCTCGATTTCCACGGCGGCGTGAACATCACGCTGGGCCTTCCGATCATCCGCACCAGCCCGGACCATGGGACCGCCTTTGATATTGCCGGCCAGGGCGTCGCCCGGCCCGACAGCCTGATCGCGGCGATCCGTCAGGCCGACGCCATGGTGCAGAGCCGAGAGACCGCCGCATGAGTCTGGATCAGTTGCCGCCGCTACGCGAGGTGATCGCCGAACACGGGCTGGGCGCAGACAAGCGGTTCGGCCAGCATTACCTGCTCGACCTCAATCTCACCGCCAAGATCGCCCGCCTGTGCGGCGACATGTCAGAGGCCACGGTCTTTGAAGTCGGCCCCGGCCCCGGCGGCCTGACGCGCGGCCTGCTCAGCGAGGGCGCGGCTCGGGTCACGGTGATCGAGAAGGACCGGCGTTTCATCCCGGCGCTTGCACAGATTTCAGACGCGGTTCCCGGCCGGTTCTCGATCATCGAGGCCGATGCCCTGAAGGTCGATGAAAGCACGCTGCCCTTTGAGGGGTCGCGCATTCTGGCCTCCAACCTGCCGTATAATGTGGGCACGGCCTTGTTGATCAAATGGCTTGAAGCCGACCCGATCTGGTGGACGCGGCTGGTGCTGATGTTCCAGAAGGAAGTGGCCGAGCGCGTCGTCGCCAGGGCAGGCGACAAGCAATACGGCCGTCTGGCGATCCTGGCTGCAGCCGTGGCGAAATCACGCTACGCCTTCACGGTCCCGGCGCGCGCCTTCACCCCGCCGCCCAAGGTGGACAGCGCCGTCGTGGTGATCGAACCCCTGCCCGAGGCCCAGCGTTTCACGGATCTCAAGGCGCTTTCGATTGTGACCGAAAGCGCTTTCGGCCAGCGCCGCAAGACGTTGCGCAAATCCCTGGGCCCAGCAGCGAGCCAGACCCGCGTCAGTCCGGAAGCTTTGCTGGAAGAAGCCGGTATTGATCCGGGCGCGCGCGCGGAAACGATTGCGCCGGAAGGCTTTTTCACCCTTGCCCGCGCCTGGCGCGCGGCCCGGGACTGACCCGGACCGCGCCGACAGACTATTCCTCGTCGGCGCCTTCCGGTGCCAGATGTTCGTCCAGGAAGCTCAGATAGGCGTCTGAGGCCGTGATGCGGTTCTCGCGACGGCGGAAGCCATGGCCTTCATCCGGGAACAGGACGTACTCCACGATGGCGCCATTTTCACGAGCGGCCGCAACCAGCTCATCGCTTTCCACCTGAAGCACGCGCGGATCATTCGCGCCCTGGACCACCAGCATCGGACGGACGATCTGGTCGGCATGGAACAGCGGAGAGATCGCGCGATGGCGTTCGGCGTCCGTCGCCGGGTCGCCCATTTCATCGTAGAGCGCTTCACGGAAGCTCGCCCACCAGGGCGGGATGGATTGCAGCGTCCGGACCCAGTTGGTGACTCCGAAGATGTTGATGCCGACATCAAATGCTTCGGGATGGAAGGTCAGGGCCGCAGCCGCGATGTAACCGCCATAGGAGCCGCCAATCACGCCGACGGCGTCATCGCGCACCCAGTCGAGCGAGCGCAGATAGTCGCCCGCCGCCACGATGTCCTGCAAATCCTCCTCGCCATGGCGACGATCATCCATGTGGTAGAACGTCTTCCCATAGCCTGATGAGCCGCGATTGTTGGCGGCGTAGACCGCATAGCCGTTGTTCACCAGATGCTGGATCGCAGCGCTGTACCCGGCGCGGGTCTGTCCGCCCGGCCCGCCATGCACCCAGACGAGCGCCGGCACGGGATTGTCCGCGCTGGCGTTGTGCGGACGGTACATGATCCCGGGAATGGTGACCCCGTCAAAGCTCTCAAAGCGGACGACTTCCGCTTCCACGAGGTCATAGGGCTCTAGAACCGGATTGAGCGCTTCGGTCAGCTGCCGATGCTCGCCGGTCTCCAGATTCACCCAGTGGATATTGTTGGGGGCGATCGAGGAGGTGACGCCAAACGTCATCTCGGTCTCGTCCGCGTTGAAACGCACGCCCGCGAGATCGCCTGAAGGCACGCTGTCGGGCAGGCTGACCGTTTCGCCGGACTCGGTGTCGAGCACCGTCACATCGGTGAAGCCATCATTGTTGATGGCGCTGATCCGATACCGGCCGCTGGGCGAGAAGCCCACATACATCACATCCCAGTCCGCCTCGATCAGCGGAGCGCGCTCGCCCGTCTCGAGATCATAGGACCAGGCCTGGTTCCATTCGCCGTATTCGTTGGTCGCATAGATCAGCGCCGAGGAATCCGCTGTGAAGTCATACGCGCCGTAGGCGATATTGCCCTCATGCTCGGTGATCAGGACAGGCGCCGCGTCCGTGGTGAGATCCGCCAGCAGGATGTCGCTGTCCGCAGAGGTCCGCGACCTGTTGAGCGCAAGCCAGCGGCCATCCGGACTGACCGCGCTGATATCCAGCGCGTCCGTGTTCTCGAACAGCATGGTGCGTTCATAGGTCTCGGCGTCATAGGCATACAGATCGAACGCGCTCGGATCCCGCTCATTGGTGGTGAGCCAGAAATACGAACCATCCGCCGACCAGCCGGCGAAGCCCGCCTTCACGTTCTCGCCCGGCGTGAGGTCCACCAGTTCTCCATCGGCATGGCGGACGAAGACATGGTTGAGCTCGTCTCCGCCATTGTCGGCGGTGACCAGGATGCGCTCGTCCGTCGGGAACCAGGTCAGCGCGAAAGTGGCGTTGGAGTCCGAGGTCGTCAGCGCGCGCTTCTCGCCGGTTTCCGGGTTCAGCGCGTAGGCGTTGAACACGCCAGTCTCGTCAGAGGAGATCAGGATGTCGCCACTCTGGTGGGAGAAGGCGTGTCCGCCTCCGCCCGCCAGCGAATAGGACGTGGTGTTGAAGAACACATCCGCCGAATAGCCCATGCGGGGCTCTGCGGTTTCGGTCTGGCTCATGGCGGCGGTTTCGGCGACTCCGCCGGACGTCGCGGTGATCACGCCCTCGTCACATGCAGACAAGGCGAATACGCTGGCGACAATCAGCAGGCTGGATTTGAAGGTCATCACGCCCCCTCCCCGGAAAAACAAACTGCGCATACGCTAGCACGGGGGCCGAAGGTGTCGAGCGGTCATTCGCAAGACCGCATGGCGCTCTACTCGCCAAAGCCCATCCGGCGCGCCGCCTGATCCAGGATCTCGCGATCCCCTTCATAAGTGACGGAGGCCTTGGCCCGCGCCAGCACGTCGGCGCCAAGCGCCTGCACAGCCTCGCCATACAGGGCCTCATCGCTCGCTCTGAGGCCGGACAGAGCGCTCAGAAGCGTCCGGGTGATCACGGGCCTGTCAGCGCCATCGAAGGCGATGGGACTGAAGCCGCAGGACAAGGCATGGGAAACCCGGATCCCCGGCAGGAAGACCCGCGTCTCAGCGTCGGGTTCGGGATCAGACTCCTGTTGGCGCTTTTCCAGCGTCAGCGACCATTTGTGCAGCACGCGCTCGATCGCGCGAATGACATGGATGGCGGTGCCCGGATCATTCACGCCCGGCGACAACGCCTTGGAGGCGATTTCCGACAGCACGGTCAGGCCAAAACAGGGATCGGAATGAAAATCCCGGTCCGAGCCCAGATTGAAGCAGGCGCACAACGCATCGCGGCAGTCTGCGTCCACGTCTTCTGACAGACGCGCCAGTGGCGCGCCTGCATCTGCGAAATGACCTGGCGGCGCCTTCACCGCCACCTTGATCTCAAGCTTGTCAGCGAGAGCCCTGAGATCCTCGAGCGCGACATTCTGAACAAATCCCGGGGCCTTGGGATAAAGATCCACCCCCTCCTCGAACGCCGGCAGATCGGGAACGCGCTCCGCGACAGGGGCATGATCAAAGGCGAGCTGAGCCGCATCCTCCACCCGCCGGATCGCCTCCGTGACGTCGCCAAGGCGCGACAGACGCTGCAGCCAGCGTATCAGGGTCGCCACCACGAGCACCACCAGGAGCACGGTCAGGCCGAACAGGATCACCCGCCCGGCGGGCGAATACAAATCGAGCCGTGTTCCGATGACGCCCAGAAGGCTGAACAGGAAAGCCCCGATAAAGGTGGAGATGGCGTTCTGGGCCGCCGCGTCCTCGACCAGAAGCGGCCGGGCGCGCGGCGTCGCCGAGCTGGACGCTGATTGCAGCGCGGACACCATGGTCGAGAGCGAGAAGATCGCCACCGCCAGCAGGCTGGAGGCGAGAATGGTGAGCACCGCTTCATTGGTTTGCGCCGAGATCAGCTCTTCCCATTCAAAGGGCATGAACGGATCAAGGATCGGGGTCAGAAAGACGGTGAAGGCGGCGCCGGCGGCATAGGCGGCCGGACGGAACCAGATGGACCGGAGCACGCGATTGACGAGAAACTCGGCCCTGGACAGCATGTTTGCGGACGCCCCTCTGATTACCCTGATCCGGATAAACGCGCGGGGGCAGCCAAGGTTCCCTATTCCTCCATCAGCGCGTCGACAAAGCCCTCAAGCCAGGGGTGACGAGAGCGCTTGAGGCGCTCGGCGTGCAGAATCAGGCTGAGCTTTTCGAGGGCGCGGGAGAAATCGTCATTGATGACGACATAGTCGTACTCGTCCCAGTGCTCGATTTCGGCCTTGGCGCGGTTCATCCGGCCCTCGATGATCTCGTGACTGTCCTGGGCGCGCTTGTGCAGACGGTCGCGCAGAAGCTTGAGCGAGGGAGGCAGAATGAAGACACGCACCACGTCATCCGGCGCGCTCTCGGCCAGCGCCTGAGCGCCCTGCCAGTCAATGTCAAAGACCACGTCCCGGCCTTCATCAAGCGCCTCTTCAACCGGGCCCTTGGGCGTGCCGTAATAATTGTCGAACACCTTCGCCCATTCATAGAACTCGTTTGTCTTCGTCTTCGCGACGAACTCGTCCTGCTCCATGAAGTAATAGTCCTCACCATGCTTCTCGCCCGGACGCGGATCGCGCGTTGTGGCCGAGACCGACAGGACAAGGTCCGGGTTCATGGTCAGGAGGCGTTTGGACAGCGTGGTCTTGCCCGCGCCCGAGGGGCTCGAGAGCACCAGCATGAAGCCGCGGCGCTGGCCGCGATAAACAGGGCCGCTCAGATGATCACCATGCATGGCGCCTACTCCACATTCTGGACCTGCTCGCGCAGGCGATCGACCGTCGCCTTGAGCGCCAGTCCGATATTGGTCAGCTGGGTGTCCGCCGATTTCGAACACAGCGTATTGGCTTCCCGATTGAATTCCTGGGACAGGAAATCGAGCTTGCGGCCACAGGGCGAGCCCGCGCCCAGCAAGGCATGTGCGCTGTCGATATGGGCCTTGAGACGGTCGAGCTCCTCGCGCACATCCGCCTTGACCGCCATCATCGCCGCTTCCTGAGCGAGACGATCCGGATCAACGCCGCCCGAAATCAGCTCATCAAGCTTGACCTGCAAGCGCGCCTTGATGGCGTCGGGCATGGCGGCGGCGCAATTGGCGGCCTGCTCGCGCAGATCGGTAATCTCGTCCAGATGGCCTTCGAGCACGGTTCTGAGCGCCGCTCCCTCCTCCAGCCGGGCGGTCTTCAGCCCGTCCAGCGCCGCTTCGACTGCGTTGACCACTTCAGCATCGCGCTCTGCGGCCTGGTCTTCGTCCAGACCCGTCTCTTCAGAAATGATCACGCCCTTGAGCGCCAGCAACTCGCCAATGGAAGCGGCGCGCACCCCGCCCTTGTCCACGAGGTTGCGGGTGGCGTGCAGATAGGCTTCGAGCTGGGCCATGTCGACGCTGGCCGCGCTGGCGCCTTCAGGCGCTGTCAGCGTGACGGTGATGGACACCGAGCCACGATTGAAGCGCTGCTTGGCCAGCTCCCGGATCGGATTCTCCACCGCATCGAGCCCTTGCGGCAAGCGCAGGCGCACATCCAGACCCTTGCCGTTGACCGAGCGGGCCTCGACGGAAATGGAGCCGTAAACGCCCGAGCGTTCGCTACGGGCGAAACCTGTCATGCCAGACAGCGTCATTGCGATAGTCTCCCGCTAGCCCCCTTGGGCGCGTTCGCGTTCGATCCGGCGCCATTGCGCCACGTTGCGATTATGTTCGGCCAGGCTGGTTGCGAAAGCATGCCCGCCCGTGCCGTCCGCCACAAAATACAGATACTGTCCTTCCGGCGGGTTCAGAACCGCCGCAATCGCATCCCGCCCCGGATTGGAAATCGGCGTCGGCGGCAGGCCGTCGATCTGGTAGGTATTATAGCGATTGGCTGTGCTGTCGAGCTCGGACCGGCGAATGCCGCGGCCCAGCGGCTCACCCTGGGTGATGCCATAGATGATGGTCGGATCGCTCTGAAGGCGCATGCCGCGACGCAGACGGTTGACGAACACCGACGCCACCATCGGGCGCTCATGGGCGATTCCGGTCTCCTTCTCCACCACCGAGGCGAGGATGATCGCTTCTTCAGGGGTGTCGAAGGGGAGGTTTTCAGCCCGGTTCGACCACAGCTCGTCAAGCAGCGCATCCTGGGCCGCTTCCATCCGGTCGATCAGCGCCTGACGGTCATCGCCGCGGCTCACGAGATAGGTTTCAGGCAGGAGCGCGCCTTCTGCGGGGATGCGCGTGATCTCCCCGGTCATCACCTCGCTCGCCTCGACGATGCGGATGATCATGGCGGTGGTCAGGCCTTCCGCCGCCGTCACCGGGTACTGGATGGTCTGGCCCGAGCGCAGAATGTCGTAGATCTCCGCCATGGAGGCGGCTTCGGGGATGGCGAACTCGCCCGCGCGCAGATCGCGGTCGCCGCCATCGATCATCACCATGGCGCGGAACAGGCGCGCATCGGTGACAAGCCCTTCGCGTTCAAGCTGGTTGGCGATGGAGATGAGGCCTGCGCCACGGGGCAGCAGCACGGTTTCCTCTGCCCCGGCCGGGCCGGGAGCGACGAATTGCTGATTGATCCAGACCCAGCCGCCATAGGCCGCGCCGGCGGCGATCAGCGCCAGAACCACAAGGATCCCGGTCAGCCATATCAGGACGCGCGCAAATCCCCCGCGCTTCTGGTCCGGTTCGGAGGCGGGGGTCTGCGTCTCACCCATGGGGGATCCGGACGTTAGTCGGCCTTGGCGAAGACGACCGAGGCGTTGGTGCCGCCAAAGCCGAACGAGTTCGACAGGACCGCCGAGAGCTCTTTCTTCACCGCAACGTTCGGCGCGAGATTGATCGCCGATTCAACAGACGGATTATCAAGGTTGAGGGTCGGCGGGCACACGCCATCGCGCATGGCGAGGATCGAGAACACCGCTTCCACGGCGCCCGCAGCGCCCAGAAGGTGGCCGATCGACGATTTCGTCGAGCTCATCACGAGATCAGACGCCGCATCGCCAAACAGGCGCTCGACCGCGCCCAGCTCGATCTCGTCACCCTTGGGCGTGGAGGTGCCGTGCGCGTTGACATAGCCGATATCGGCCGGTGTCAGGCCCGCGCTTTTCAGCGCCGCCTTCATGGCCCGGAAACCGCCATCGCCATCATCGGCGGGCGCCGTGATGTGGTGGGCGTCGCCGGACAGGCCATAGCCGCGCACTTCAGCGTAAATCGTCGCGCCGCGAGCCTTCGCCGCTTCATATTCTTCAAGAATGACAACGCCCGCGCCCTCGCCCATGACGAAGCCGTCACGGTCCTTGTCCCAGGGACGGGAGGCGGCTTTGGGATTGTCATTGAAACCGGTGGACAGCGCCCGCGCTGCGCCGAAGCCGCCATACCCCAGACGGGTAATGGCGCTTTCCGCACCCCCGGCCACCATCATGTCCGCATCGCCGTAAGCGATCAGACGGGCCGCATCGCCAATGGCGTGCGCGCCGGTGGAGCAGGCCGTCACCACAGCGTGGTTGGGACCTTTGAGGCCATGACGGATCGAGACCTGGCCGGAGACGAGGTTGATCAGCATGGCGGGAATGACGAACGGGCTCAGCTTGCGGGGGCCGCGTTCATGCAGGGTGATCGAGGCGTCATAGATGGTCTGAAGACCGCCAATGCCGGACCCGATCAGAACGCCAGCGCGTTCCTTGGCCTCTTCACTCTCGGCTTTCCAGCCGGAATGGGCGAGCGCTTCATCCGCCGCCGCGATGCCATACAGGATGAACTCATCGATGCGTTTGCGATCCCGGGCGGGCATGACCGCTTCGGGGTCGAACGATCCGGGGACGTCTTCGCCCCCGCCGTTGCGCCCGTCGACGCGCGGGATGATCCCCGCAACGTGACTGGATAGATCGGACACATCAAAGTGCTCGATCTTCGCCAAGCCTGACTCACCGGCAATGATCCGGGACCAGACATGTTCAGTTCCGCAGCCGAGCGGGGTCACAAGACCCAGCCCGGTCACGACGACGCGACGCTTCGACATGAGATCTCGCTCCGGCTTAGCCGAGCTTTTCGGAGATGAATTTCACCGCATCGCCGACGGTCTGGATGTGCTCGGCAGCATCGTCGGGGATTTCGATATCGAATTCTTCTTCGAACGCCATGACCAGCTCGACATTGTCGAGGGAGTCAGCGCCCAGATCGTCGATGAAGGAGGCCTTCTCGGTGACTTTTTCAGCTTCAACGTCGAGATGCTCGACAACGATCTTTTTAACGCGCTCAAGAACGTCGGACATGTCGGTCCCTTTTCAAAATCTGTTTTGCGGACATCCCGGCGGGCGTCGCGCTTCCGTAGGTGTTGTTTACGCAAGGAGGGTTCAAGTCCTCCCCGTGAAGCGTGCGGGCTGATAACACGCCGAAAACTCGTACGCCAGCCGCACACTGTCTGGCAAGTCGGCCCGGGCGCCCAGGCCGAACGAGCCTAGATCATCGCCATACCGCCGTTCACGTGCAAGGTCTGACCCGTCACATATCCGGCTTCCGCACTGGCGAGATAAACGCACGCAGCTGCAATATCGCTTCCGTGACCCAGCTTGCCGGCCGGAATCGTGGAGAGAATCGCCGCTTTCTGGTCATCGGTCAGAGCATCGGTCATCGGCGATTCGATGAATCCCGGCGCCACGCAGTTGGCCGTCACGCCGCGTGAAGCGACTTCCTGGGCCAACGCCTTCGTGAAGCCGATCATGCCCGCTTTGGAGGCGGCGTAGTTGGTCTGGCCGGCATTGCCAGTCACGCCGACGATCGAGGTGATGCCGATGATGCGGCCGAAGCGCTGCTTCATCATCCCGCGCATCGCCGCTTTCGACAGACGGTAATGGGCTTCGAGATTGACCTTGATGACGGTCTCCCAGTCCTCGTCCTTCATCCGCATCAGCAGCTGATCTCGCGTGACGCCGGCATTGGAGATGAGGATGTCGAGACCGTCGAGCGCTTCAGAGGCCTGCTTGGGCAGGGCGTCCACGCTGTCGGCGTCCGACAGGTTCGCCGGACAAACAGCGACGCGGTCGCCCAGCTCCGAGGCCAGCTCGTTGAGCACGGCTTCGCGCGTGCCCGACAAGGCCACGGACGCGCCCGCCTTGTGCAGCGCGCGAGCGATTTCAGAGCCCAGACCGCCGGTCGCGCCAGTGACGAGCGCTTTTTTACCAGAAAGATCAAACATGTCGGCTTATCCTTTGAGCGAAGCGGCGAAGGCTTCCAGATCGTCTGCAGTCACAAGGGCCGTGCCCTGGGCCTCTTTGATATGACGCTTGAGCATGGTGGTGAGCACCTTGGCGCCCGCTTCCACGAACTGCTCGACGCCCTGACCATGCATCCAGTCCACGCTTTCACGCCAGCGCACCTTGCCGGTGACCTGTTCCACGAGCTGGGTGCGCAGGGTTTCTGCGTCCGACACCGCCCCGGCGCTGACATTGGTCACGACCGGCACGGAGGGATTGGAGATGGCAGCGCTCTTGAGTGCGTCGGCCATGGCGTCAGCCGCCGGCTCCATCAGCGGGCAATGGAAGGGCGCGGACACAGGCAGCAGCATGGCCTTGCGCACGCCCAGATCCTTGATCGCGGCGACGGCGGCGTCGACGGCCGCCTTGTCGCCCGAGATCACGATCTGACCCGGCGCGTTGTCATTGGCGATGGTGACGATGCCTTCAGAGCCCGCCAGCTCGATCGCCTTTTCGGCCTGCTCCATCTCCGCGCCAAGCAGCGCCGCCATGGCGCCCTGCCCCACCGGAACAGCCTTTTGCATGGACTGGCCGCGCAGCTTCAGAAGCTTCGCCGCGTCAGACACCGACAAGGCGCCCGCGGCGCACAGGGCGGAATATTCGCCTAGAGAGTGACCCGCCACGAATTTGGCGGCGGTCACATCCACGTCGAAATCGGATTTGAGCGCCGCCATGGCCGCCAGCGACACCGCCATGATTGCGGGCTGGGCGTTCTCGGTCAGAGTCAGCTCTTCAATGGGCCCATCCCACATCAGCTGGGACAGCTTCTGGCCCAGGGCGTCGTCAACCTCATCAAAGACCGCGCGCGCCGAGGCGAAGCTTTCTGCAAGCGGCTTGCCCATGCTGACCGCCTGGCTGCCCTGTCCGGGGAATGTGAATGCAAGCGCCATCAAGCGTCCTCCCTGCAAATCTGTTTGCACGCGGGATAACCGGGCATGGGATTGGAGGCAAGCGCCAGCGCCGCTTGCGCCCGCTCGCCCCATCGCTTATAAGCCGCGGCTTCACCGGCTGCGGTCCTCTGGTCGCGGTCCGTCTGTCGTTGGTTGACAGGCGGGACCTGAGGAGCCGACGTGAGACCCTCCGGCCCTTCGGAAGGTGCTCGCGCCGCAGCCCTCAAGAAGGGACGAAAACGTCTAATGAACAAGTACGAGCACGTGTTCATCGCGCGTCCGGATGTGTCTCCGGCGCAGGTGGAATCCGCGATCGAAGAGCTCAAGGCTCTGATCGAGGAAAAGGGCGGCAAGGTGCACAAGACCGAATACTGGGGTCTGCGCACGCTCGCCTACCGCATGAACAAGAACCGTAAGGGCCATTACGGCTATCTCGACATGGAAGCGGGCAACGAGGTGCTTGAAGCCCTCGATTATCGTCAGCGCTTCGCCGACGACGTCATGCGTTACATGACCTGCCGCGTCGACGAGCTGAACGAAGAGCCGAGCGCTGTGCTTCGCAAGGGCGAAGATCGCAAGCGTCGCGAACGTCGCTAGAGGAGTCCGGACCAATGGCTGAACTTTCCATCTCCAACGTGCCTGCTCGCCGCGCTTTCCAGCGTCGCCGCAAGGTTTGCCCGTTCTCCGGCGAAAACGCGCCGAAGATCGATTACAAGGACATCAAGCTGCTTCAGCGCTACATGTCCGAGCGCGGCAAGATCGTGCCGTCTCGCATCACCGCCGTGTCGGCCAAGAAGCAGCGTGAACTCGCTCGCGCCATCAAGCGCGCCCGCGTTCTGGCTCTTCTGCCGTACGCCGTCGATTAAGGGAGCTCAGGACCATGCAAGTTGTTCTGCTTGAACGCGTCGAAAAGCTCGGCGCCATCGGCGACGTGGTGACCGTGAAGCCGGGTTATGCCCGCAACTTCCTGCTGCCGCAATCCAAAGCGCTGCGCGCCACTCAGGCCAACATGGAGCGCTTCGAACGCGAGCGTGAAGTGATCGAGAAGCTGAACGCCGAGCGCGCCGAAAAGGCCCGCGAGGAAGGCTCTCACCTGGACGGCGCGACCTTCGTGCTGATCCGTCAGGCGTCTGAATCCGGCCAGCTGTACGGTTCGGTGTCCACCCGCGACATCGCCGACGCCGCGTCCACCCCGGAATTCAACGTGTCTCGCGGCATGGTGGATCTGAACACCGCCATCAAGACCCTGGGTCTGCACGAAGTGCGCCTGGTCCTGCACGCGGATGTGGACGTCACCGTCACCATCAACGTCGCCCGCACCGAGGACGAAGCCGAGCGCCAGGCGCAAGGCGAAGACGTCATCCAGGCGGCCGCCGATGAAGACCGCGCGCTGGCCGAAGCCCAGGCCGTCGAACTCGCTGAGTCCGGCGTCGAAGGCGACGACGATGATTACGAGTCCTCTTCCGAGGCCTCTGAAGAGACTGAAGAAACCGAAGACTAAGGCTTCGATCTTCCGATCAGATGACGGGCGGCTCCCACAAGGAGCCGCCCGTTTTCGTTTGAAGGAGCACCGCCATGACCGATCGCATCCGCCTCGCCCATTGCGGCGACATGGCAGGCCTGGGCCGTCTCTGGCACGACGCGGTCCACACCGGCGCGGTCGGCGCCTATGACGCGGCGCAGCGCAAGGCCTGGTCCCCGGCCCCAAAGAGCGCGGCGTTCATGACCGAGCGCCTGTCCGGCCAGATCATACTGGTTGGTGAAGATGATGAGGGGCTCGCGGGGTTCTTCACCCTGACGCCTGGAGGCGAGCTCGACATGGCCTATGTGCGTCCCGACCGCAAAGGCGACGGGCTGGCGTCCCGACTGCATCAGGCGATCCTTGATGAGGCACGCCAGCGTGGTTTAGCAAGCCTCACCGTACAGGCGAGCCATATCGCGCGGAAATTCTTTGAAAAACACGGTTGGACGCTGGTGCAGACCCAGACCGTGCGCCCCAATGGCGTGGAGATGCAGAACCATCACATGATCCTGCATCTGCAGCGCCAGCACGGCCCTTGAAGATCGCGGCGCCCATCAACGCGCTTACCGTTGCGTGATCATAAACAGACCGATTCCGAGCACTGCCGCGCCGGCGCCATAAAGAGGCAGGATGCGCAATGCGAATGGTATGGCCCACCGGGCAAAACGCTTGTGGAGGCCCGGCAGTAAAAGGATCACCAGCGCCGAGACGACAAGAAACACCCCGACAAGGACAAGAATGGCACTCAAGCCTTGCTGATGGGCATAGCCCGCCAATGAGAGACCCACCAGCGCGCGCAACACGCCCTCAACCGAGTTCACGAGGAGCGTGCTCGCATATCCTGAGAGGAAGTGTTTCGCCTGCTCAGGAATGATGAGCACCGAAAGCGCGAGAGCCATCAGGAAAACGGCGGCCAATCTCAGGACACTCAGATAAAATCCCGAAAAGGGCTCCAGGCTTACAAGTCCGTCCAGCAAAGGCTCAAGCGCGCTCATGTGTGCAAGCGTCTCCTCAGCCCCGTTCAGCCCGCATCCGTTCGATGCGCAATTCCACCCGGCGGATCTCCATCAGGAGGCGATTGGTCTCCATCTTGGGCGCCAGCGTGCTCTTGAAGATGGCCGCAAAGACCAACAGCACCACCGCGGGCAGCCCCCAATGGAGCGCGGTCATTACGGTGCCGGCCTGGTAGAATTTCACCGCGCAGACCACGCCCGCGATGAACATCAGCGACTGGGCGATCATGATCGTCCAATGCACCCAGGCGGTGCGTCCGGTGAACAGGCTCAGAGCCTGGGCGAAATAACCCGGTTCGAGATCAAGCTGGGGCGAATGGCCGTCCGCCTCTCGCAGGCTGTCTTCAATCATGCGGTCAAGATCACTCATCGGATCCTCCTTGGAGTTGCGCGGCGATCTTGCGCCGCGCATGCATGAGACGGGTCTTGATCGTGCCCGTCGGGACGTCGAGCGCGGCGGCGATCTCCGCCACGGTCAGACCTTGTATGTGATAGAGCCAGAGCGCCGCATGCTGTTCAGGCGGCAGGTCGCGCATGGCCGTCCGGATGCGCTGCGCATCCAAGGAACGGTCCATGTCCGGCGCTTCGGGCGGCGGTTCGGCTTCAACACCCGCTTTCAGGCGGCGCCCGGACTGGCGCTCACGGATCAGGCGCGCGCAGCGGCGCTGGACAATGCGAAAGGCGAAGGCGGGAAAAGCGTCCACATCCCGCAGGCGCGGCAGATCACGCAGGATTTCAACCCAGGCGTCTTGCACCGCTTCCTCCACCCCGTCCGCATCACCCATCAAGCGCCAGGCGAAGGCGGAGAGGCGCGGCGTCCAGCGGCCCGCCAGCGCGCCGAACGCCCGACGGTCGCCGGCGCGGGCGGAGGCGGCCAGATAACCGTCCAGCGCGCGTTCAAGATCCTGGCTCATCCCTCGTCCTTCCATTCAGGACAGAAGGTGCAGTCTTGAGCGCTTCGGGTTCATTGACTCAGACATTTTTTCACCGCACATCGCCCTCCCCCAAACTGTCCACAGGCTTCAACGCTGTCCCGCCTGTCCTTTCAGGTTTGTCCACAGGCGCCTGTGGAGTGCCGGAAAACGGCGCCTAAAAAGGTCAAGACGTGCACTTCACGGACGATGGGTCTAAGCAAAGGGAACCATGACCGCAGAATCCTACGATCACGCACCCGCCCCGCTCGAAACCAGTTCCGCCCCGCCCCACAACATCGAGGCGGAGCAGGCGCTTCTGGGCGCCTTGCTGTTTGACAACGAGGTGTATCACCGCGTCGGCGACTGGCTGAAGCCGGACCATTTCTATGATCCGCTGCATGGCCGCATCTATGAGGCGGCGAGCCAGCTGATCATCTCCGGCGCGCTGGCGGATGCGGTGGTGCTGAAAACCCGGTTCGAGCGCGATCCGGGCATGAAGGAAGTGGGCGGCGCGGTCTATCTCGCCGATCTGATGCGCGAGGCGCCCGAGCCGGCGTCGGCGGGCGAATATGGTCGTCTGATCTATGATCTCGCCATGCGGCGCGAGCTGATCCGGTTTGGCGACGAGGTGTCCTACGCGGCCAACGCGCCCGAGCCCGATGACAGCGCTGAAGACATTCTGCAAAGCGCCGAGCGGCGGCTGTTCGCTCTGGCCGAACAGGGCGGCACCTCCAAGGCGCTCGAACCCTTTCACCTCGCGGTCCACAAATCGCTCGAGATCGCCTCGGCCGCCTACAAGCGCGGCGGCGGCCTGTCGGGCATCTCCTCGGGCCTGAAATCGCTCGACGCCAAGATGGGCGGCCTGCACCCGTCCGACCTCATCATCCTCGCCGGTCGTCCCTCCATGGGCAAAACCGCGCTGGCCACCAACATCGCCTTCTCGGTAGCGCGCAATTATCAGGCCGAGGAACAGCCCGACGGCACGCGCAAGACCACCAATGGCGGCATTGTCGCATTCTTCTCTCTCGAGATGTCGTCCGACCAGCTCGCCACCCGTCTGGTGGCCGACTACACGGGCATTTCGGGGTATCTGATCCGTCAGGGCAAGATCGACGCCGCCCAGTTCGAGGACATTCGCGACGGCGTGCACGAGATCGCCGGCATCCCGCTCTATATCGACGATACCGGCGGTCTGCCCATCGGCTCGCTGATGGCGCGCTGTCGCCGCCTCAAGCGCACGGTCGGCCTCGATCTGGTGGTGGTCGACTACCTCCAGCTCGTCACCGGCTCGAAAAGCTCGGGCGAGAACCGGGTGCAGGAAATCTCCGAAGTCACCCAGGCCCTCAAAGCCCTCGCCAAGGAACTGGCGGTGCCGGTGATCGCGCTCTCCCAGCTGTCGCGTCAGGTGGAGAACCGCGAGGACAAGAAGCCCCAGCTCTCGGACCTGCGCGAATCGGGCTCGATCGAGCAGGACGCCGACGTGGTGCTGTTTGTGTATCGCGAAAGCTATTATCTCGAACGCCTTGAACCCAAGGAAGGCACGGAGCAGCACCTCGCCTGGGAAGACGAGATGCGCGAGATCCGCAATCAGGCCGACGTCATCATCGGCAAACAGCGTCACGGTCCCATTGGCTCGGTGAAGGTGGCGTTCGATCCGGATCGCACCAAATTCTCCGATCTCGACATATCCGGGCGTCAGGATTTCGACTAGGGGCGCAAGCTGCGCCTTAGCGCTTGCAGCACGGGGCGAGGACGGCCACATAGAAGCGCATATGTCTGTTCTCGCGACCCCTTCCGTAGACAACACGCGGTCCCGTCTGGTCATCGACCTGGACGCAATCGCGCGCAACTACGCAGCGCTGCAGGCCTTGACGCCGAAGGCGGAAACCAGCGCCGTGGTCAAGGCGAACGCCTATGGGCTCGGCGCGGGCCCCGTCGCCCGCCGCCTGGCCAAGCAAGGCGCTCGGACCTTCTTTGTGGCGACCGTCGAGGAAGGCGCCGCAGTGCGTGAAGCACTGGGCGATCCCCTGCCCGATATCTGGGTGTTTGCGGGGTATCGCGCCAAGGACCGTCCGCTTTACGTCAAGCATCGGCTGGGCGCCATCCTGAACCAGCCCGGGGAAACCGCCCAGTTCCGCGCCGCCCCGACCGGGCCCTGCGCCATCCATATCGACACCGGAATGGCGCGGCTTGGCTACGGCGCCGGCGATATCAGCGGCCTTCTGAACGCCCTTCAGAATCTCGACGTCTCCATGATCATGAGCCATCTGGCCTGCTCCGAAGACGCCGCGTCCACGCAGAATCTGCGTCAGCTCGAACGCTTCACCGCCCTGACCAACGCCCTGCCCGAAACCCGACTGAGTCTGGCCAATACGGGCGGCGTCCTGTTGGGCGAACGCTATCAGTTTGACGTGACCCGGCCCGGCATCGGGCTTTATGGCGCAACTGCGGACCTCGATGCCGACACTCCGTTCGAACCTGTGGTGAAACTGGAAGCGCCGATCCTGCAATTGCGAGAGATCGATGCCGGAGACACGGTCGGCTATGGCGCAACCTATGTGGCCCATTCGCCACGCCTCGTCGCGACTGTGGGCGCAGGCTATGCCGATGGCTTGCCGCGCGCGCTGTCAGGGGCAGGATGCGCCCGTATTGCAGGCCTGCGCGCGCCCATCCTGGGACGGATCAGCATGGATCTGACCACGATTGACGTGACGGGCCTGGAACATGAGATCGCCCAAGGCGCTGTACCGGAATTTTTCGGGCCTGACCTGTATCAGGCGGCGGCGCTGGACGGCACCTTGCCGTATGAAATCCTGACCGGGCTCGGCGCCCGGGCCGAGCGTATCTACAAGGGAGCGTCATGAACCCGTTTCGCGCCATCGGAGCCGGCCTCCTCGCGCTGCTGCGCTCGGCCGGGGCTGTCGCCCTGTTTGCAGGCCAAGCGCTCGCGGCGCTGGTGCGCCCGCCCTATTTCGGCGGACAGCTGGTCCAGCAGATCTTCAAGATCGGCTTTCTCTCCCTGCCGGTGGTCGGGCTGACGGCGCTCTTCACAGGCGCCGCGCTGGCGTTGAACATCTATACGGGCGGCTCTCGCTTCAACGCCGAGAGCTTCGTGCCCAATATCGTCGCCATGGGCATTGTGCGCGAGCTGGGCCCGGTGATCGCGGCCCTGATGCTGGCGGGCCGGGTGTCCTCGGGGATCGCCGCCGAAATCGGCGCCATGCGCGCCACCGAACAGATCGACGCGCTGCACACCCTCGCGACAGACCCCATGCGCTACCTGATCGCGCCGCGCGTGCTGGCGGGCGTTCTGGTTCTGCCCATCCTGGTGGCGACCGCCGACATCATCGGCATCTATGGCGGCTATCTGGTCAGCGTGCATACGCTTGATTTCAACCCGACCATCTATGTGCGCAACACCTGGGACTTCCTGTCGGACTGGGACATCATCTCGGGCCTGATCAAGGCGGCGGTGTTCGGCTTCATCCTGACGCTGATGGGCTGTTATCACGGCTATTACGCCCAGGGCGGCGCCCAGGGCGTGGGCCGGGCCGCCACCAACGCCGTCGTCGCGGCCGCGGTTCTGATCTTCGCCGCCAACTTCCTGCTCACCTCCTTGTTTGTGTGATCGTCATGACCGAGCGCGTCAAAATCGCCTGGAAGAACGTCACGGTGGGCTTTGACGGCCGCAAACCCGTGCTCAAGGGCCTCAATCTCGAAGCCCATGAAGGCCGCTCGCTGGTGGTGATCGGCGGGTCCGGCACCGGCAAGTCGGTGACCCTGAAAACCGCGCTCGGTCTGATCCGGCCGCAATCAGGCTCGGTCGAGATTGATGGCGAGGCCGTGCGCCCCGGCCATGGAAACGATCCCGGCGTCGCCCAGATCGGCATGCTGTTCCAGTCCGGCGCCCTGTTTGACTCCCTGCCTGTGTGGAAGAACGTCGCCTTCCGCCTGCTGCATGCCGAGCATGTGAGCGAGGACGAGGCCCGCACCCGCGCCCTCGAGGCGCTGGATCAGGTCGATCTCGACGCGCATGTGGCCGACCAGCGGCCCGGCTCGCTGTCCGGCGGCATGCTCAAGCGCGCCGCCCTGGCGCGCGCCATCGTCGCCCGACCGAAGATCCTGTTCTTTGACGAACCCACCACCGGCCTTGATCCGGTGACCGCGGACGTCATCAACAAGCTGATCGTGCGCCAGGTGAAAAATCTTGGCGCCACCGCCGTCTCCATCACCCATGACATGGTGTCGATGCGCCATATCGCGGACGATGTGGCCATGATCAAGGACGGCCAGACCCTGTGGCGCGGCAGCCTTGATGGTGTGGAAAGCTGCGCCCATGACGAGGTTTGCCGTTTCGTCCGGGGTGAAAGCTCCGAAGACTAGGCTGCAAGCTGACGCCGTGCGAAGCCGAATCGGGCGCTTTGCGCTATAGTCCGCCCTCGCCTGCCGCAAGGAGCCCCCATGGCCCGTTCCGACACCGTTTATGTCTGCCAGTCCTGTGGCGGGGTGCACGCCAAATGGGCGGGACGGTGCGACGCCTGTGGATCGTGGAACACGCTGGTGGAGGAAAGCGGCGCAAGCGCGCCTCTGGGCTCGAACGCCAAGGCGCCCAGCCGCTCCACCCGCCGTTCGCGACTTGAGCTGGTGGACCTGGGCAGCGCCACCGAAGATCCCAAACGCTTTGAAACCGGCCTGCGCGAGCTCGACCGCGTGGCGGGCGGCGGGTTGGTGCCCGGCTCGGCCATTCTGGTGGGCGGTGATCCGGGGATCGGCAAATCCACTCTGCTGCTGCAGGCGGTCGCCCAGCTCGCCAAGGGGGGCGCGAAATCGGTCTATGTCTCCGGCGAGGAAGCGGCTGATCAGGTTCGCCGTCGCGCGCGACGTCTGGGGCTGGCGGATGCGCCCGTGGCGTTGGCCGCCGAGACCAGCCTTGAGGTCATTCTTGATGGCCTGAAGAAGGAAACGCCGGACATTGCGGTGATCGACTCGGTCCAGACCCTGTGGTCGGACCAGCTGGCCGCCGCGCCCGGGACGGTGGCGCAGGTCCGCGCCTGCGCCCAGGAACTGGTGCGGTTCGCCAAGAAGAAGAACACCATCATCATCCTCGTGGGTCACGTCACCAAGGACGGCCAGATCGCCGGCCCGCGCGTGGTCGAGCACATGGTGGACGCGGTGCTCTATTTCGAGGGTGAACGCAGCCACCAGTTCCGCATCCTGCGCGCGGTGAAGAACCGCTTCGGCCCGACCGACGAGATCGGCGTGTTCGAGATGGCCGACGCCGGTCTGCAGGAAGTCGCTAACCCCTCCGCACTTTTTCTTGATGGACGCGGTGAAGCCGCCTCGGGCGCCGCTGTGTTTGCCGGCATGGAAGGCACGCGTCCGGTTCTCACGGAAATTCAAGCCCTTGTGGCGCCCGCCGCCTTCGGAACGCCGCGACGTGCGGTTGTGGGCTGGGATTCAGGACGCCTCGCCATGGTGCTGGCGGTGCTTGAAGCGAGATGCGGTCTTGGATTCGGCGGACGTGACGTTTATTTGAACGTCGCAGGCGGGTTGAAAATCAACGAACCCGCAGCGGATTTGGCGGTGGCGGCAGCCTTGATCTCTTCGTTCCTGGATACCCCCCTGCCCAAAGAGGGCGTGGCGTTTGGCGAGATTTCGCTGTCCGGGGACGTGCGCCCGGTGGGCCGCGCCGATGCGCGCCTGAAAGAAGCCGCAAAGCTCGGATTTAACCGCGCCCTCGCGCCGGAAGGCGTTGATGGCGCGGGCGTGACCGTGGACGCGGTCTCCACCGTACAGGCGCTGGTGCGTCGATTGGGCCAGGACGCCGTCTAGGCGCATGAACGAGGGACGACGATGAACGCAGCGCTAGCCGGTTTTGACATCCTCGCCCTTCTCATCCTCTTTGCGTCCGGGATCATGGCGCTGACGCGCGGCTTTGTGCGCGAGGCGCTGACGGTGACGGCGCTGGTGGCGGCGGCCCTCGCCGCGCTCTGGACGCGCCCGGTCTTCGCGCCGCTGATGCAGTCGGTGATCGGTTCGGCGCTCTTCGCCAACCTGATCGCAATGGGTGTGGTGTTCCTGTTGGTCTATCTGGCCGTCAGCTTCGTCACTGGCCCGCTGACCCATAATGTGAAGCAGGGCGAGGACGTGCCGGTTCTGGATCGCGCCCTCGGCTTTGTCTTCGGTCTGGCGCGCGGTCTGGTGCTGCTGGGCCTTCTGGTTCTGGTGTTCAAGAACACCCTGCCCGGCGCCACGCCGAACTGGCTGACGGGCTCACGCGTTTACCCGCTGGCCGAGGCCAGTGCGAACCTTCTTCAATCGCTGGCCCCCGAGACCAGCTGGGTCAAGGGCAAGACGCCTGCAGACCAACCGCAAGAGAGCGTTGACGAAGACCCGATCGGTCGGCTTATCGAACGCACAAACGAGGACGAGGACGGATGAGCTTCCCCAGCCTGACCTATGATCCCGCCACCGACCGCCCGCAGGAAGAATGCGGCGTGTTCGGCGTGCGTCGCGTGGCCGATGCGTCGGTCCTGGCCGCTTTTGGTCTGCATGCCCTGCAGCATCGCGGACAGGAAGCCTGCGGCATCACCAGCTATGACCGAAACAAGGGCCGGTTCACCACCGAACGCCATCTGGGTCTGGTGGGCGAGCACTTCACCGAGCCCAAGCGTCTTGAGCGCCTGACGGGCGACATGGCCATCGGCCATGTGCGCTATTCCACCTCGGGCGGGTCGAGCATGCGCAATGTGCAACCGCTCTACGCCGATGTGCGCGGCGGCGGCATCGCCCTCGCCCATAACGGCAACCTGACCAATGCCCGGCTGCTGCGCGAGGAACTCGTCGCCGGCGGCGCCATCTTCCAGTCCACCTCGGACTCCGAAGTGATCCTGCAGCTCGCCGCCCGCTCCAAGCAGCCTGATTCCGTAGAGCGCCTGATTTCCGCCTTCACCCAGATCGAAGGCGCGTTCGCGCTGGTCGCGATGACCAATGATCTTCTGATCGGCGCACGCGACCCGCTGGGCATTCGTCCGCTTGTGATGGGCGAGCTCGACGGCGCGACGATCTTCGCGTCGGAAACCTGCGCGCTCGACATGATCGGCGCGCGCTATATCCGGGATATCGAGCCCGGCGAAGTGGTGATCGTGTCTGACGAAGGCATCGAGACCCGCCGCTATGCTCCGGCGCGCCCGGCGCGCACCTGCGCATTCGAGTACATCTATTTCGCGCGTCCGGATTCCGTCATCGACGGCATTTCGGTCTACGAAGCGCGCAAGCGCATGGGCATCCGACTGGCCCAGGAATGCCCTGCCGATATCGACGTTGTGGTCCCGGTGCCCGATTCTGGCATGGCCGCCGCGCTCGGATTCGCCGAAGAGATCGGCAAACCCTTCGACCTGGGGATCATCCGGGCGCACTTCGCCGGCCGCACCTTCATTCAGCCCACCCAGGCCAAGCGCGATCTGGGCGTGAGACGCAAGCACTCCGCCAACGCTTCGGTGCTGCGCGGCAAGAAAGTGCTGCTCGTTGACGACTCCATCGTCCGCGGCACCACCTCGAAGAAGATCGTGCGCATGGTGCGCGAGGCCGGCGCCACGGAAGTGCATTTCCGCTCCGCCTGCCCGCCGATCACTCATCCCGATTTCTACGGCATCGACATGCCGATGCGCGAAGAGCTGATGGCGGCCAGCCTGAACCCTGAAAAAATGGGCGAAATGCTGGAATGCGACTCGCTGGGCTTCCTGTCCGTCGAAGGCCTTTACTGGGCCGTGCATGGCGAGGCGCGCAATCCCGAGCGCCCGCAGCTCGCCGACCATTATTTCACTGGGGATTACCCCACTCGCCTTGTGGACCACGATCGTGCTGCGTCCTCCAAGGAAGAGCAACTCTCACTTCTGGTTGACGCATGACCGATACTAAACCGCTTGCAGGCCGCGTGGCGCTGGTGACCGGCGCTTCGCGCGGGCTGGGCTATGCCATCGCTCTCAAACTGGCTGAAGCCGGCGCCGAGGTGATCGCCACCGCGCGCACCCAGGCCGGGCTTGAAGACCTCGATGACGCCATCAAGGCCATCGGTGGCAAAGCCACCCTCGTCCCGCTCGATCTCAACTCCCAGGATGGCATTGAAAAGCTGGCCGAAGCGGTCGCGGGCCGGTGGAAAAAACTCGACATCATGGTGGCGAACGCGGGCGCTCTGGGCGTGCTGACGCCCGCCGCTCAGCTGACGTCAAAGGTCTGGAACGAAGTTCTCGCCACCAATCTGATCGCGCCCGCGCGGATGATCCGGGCCTTTGAAAGCCTTCTGAAAGCCTCAGATGCCGGCCGCGCCGTCTTCATGACCTCCGGCGTCGGCAGCCGCCGCGCCAAGGCCTATTGGGGCGCTTACGGCGCCTCCAAGGCCGGCCTCGACAATCTGGTGCAGTCCTGGGCCCAGGAGCTGACCGATACGCCCTTGCGCGCGAACCTGCTTGATCCGGGCGCGACGCGCACCCGCATGCGGGCCAAGGCCGTGCCGGGCGAAGATCCCGACACCCTGCCCACGCCCGCCGAAATCGCGCCGAAAGTGGTGGAGCTGTGCCTGCCGTCCGAAACCCGCAATGGCGAGATCGTCAGCGCGCAGGGCTGAGCCCAGCAAACCCGGTATGAAAAAGGCGGCCCGCTGGCCGCCTTTTTTATTTGTCCTTGGCGTAGGGGTTTTTCTGCCCTTTCACGATCAGGCGGATCGGTACGCCCGGCAGATCAAACGCCTCGCGCAATCCGTTGATCAGATAGCGCTTGTAGCTGTCGGGCAGATGCGCAGCGCGGCTGGCCATCAGAACGAAAGTCGGCGGACGCGCCTTCGTCTGGCTCAGATAGCGCGGTTTCACACGGCGGCCGTCCACGGCAGGCGGCGGGTGACGCTGGACCATCTCGGCGAGCCAGTCATTGAGATCGCGGGTCTTCACCTTCACGTCCCAGTTCTTGTGCAGCGCGGACACGGCCGGCATGATTTTCTCAAGGCCACGGCCCGAGATCGAGGAGATCGGGATCAGCGGCGCGCCCTTGATCTGCGGCAGAAGACGCTCGAACTCCTCGCGCAGCTCGGCGAGCTTGGCCTGCTTGTCCTCGATCAGATCCCATTTGGTGATCAGCACCACCAGGCCCCGCCCCTCGGTGACCACGCGGTCCGCAATGGTCAGGTCCTGCTTCTCGAACGGGCGCTCGGCATCCACCAGCAAGAGCACGATCTCGGCGAACTTGATGGCGCGCAGCGTATCGGCTGCGCTCATGCGCTCCAGCCGGTCATCCACCTTGCCGCGCTTTCGCAAACCGGCGGTGTCGTGCAGTCGCACGCGCTGACCGTCCCATTCCCATTCCACCGCAATGGCGTCCCGGGTCAGGCCGGCTTCGGGGCCCGTGATCAGACGGTCTTCACCGATCAGGGCGTTGATCAGAGTGGACTTGCCCACATTCGGACGACCGGCGACAGCAAGGCGCAGAGGCGGATCCTCTTCATCATCACCCTCGCCGTATCCATCCGCCTCCATCTCGGCGCGGATGCGATCCTGAGCGGCCTCGATGGCGTCGGTCAGGCGCGCATAGAGATCGCCCATGCCTTCGCCATGGGCGGCGGAGACCGGCACGGGTTCACCCATGCCCAGCTTCCACGCTTCCATGGCGCCGTATTCGCCCTTGGCGCCTTCGCACTTGTTGACGGCCAGGATCACCGGCTTGTGAGATTTGCGCAGCACTTCAGCGAAGCGCTCATCCATGGCGGTGATGCCTTCGCGGCCATCAATCAGGAAGACGCAGACATCGGCTTCATCCAGGGCGGCTTCGGTCTGGGCGCGCATGCGCGCCTCGATGCCCGCCTTGTCATCTTCATAACCGGCGGTGTCCACAAGACGCAGTTCAAGGTCGCCAATACGGCCGCGCGCTTCACGCCGGTCGCGCGTCACGCCCGGGCGATCGTCCACGATCGCCAGCGGCTTGCCGGCGAGACGGTTGAAGAGCGTGGACTTGCCCACATTGGGCCGTCCCACGATGGCGAGGGCAGGCAGGGTCGATTTCAATTACCGGGCTCCAGAGCCCCCTGAAATCAGCGTAGCGCGATCAGGCGGCCTTCATCGGTCAGCACAAGCACCGTTTCATCTGCGATCACAGGCGCAATGTAAACCGAATCTCCCAGATCGCGATCACCCATCGGGTCACCCGTGGTCGGGTCGAAGAAGGCGAGATCGCCTTCGGACGACGCCAGAACCAGTCGGTCACCCGCCAGGATCGGCCCGGCCCAGGAGACGCGATTCTTGCGTTTGCGCTCATTGCGGAACTGCTGAAGCTGGGTCAGCCAACGGACCTCTCCGGTGGTGCGATCAATCGCCACCAGCTCGGCATTCACCGACACCAGGAACAGGTAATCGCCTGCAATCGCCGGCGCATTCAGTCCGCCTGCCGGTTGCTCCCACATGCGCTCGCCAGTGCGCAGATCAAAGGCGGCCATGGAGCCTGAATGGCTCATGGCATATGCCGCATCGCCCAGAATGACCGGGCTTGCGGCAATGTCATTGATGGTGGAGAGCGGCGTCAGGCCGCCTGCGCGGGTCAGGGAGTCAGACCACAGCACGGTGCCGTTCTGAACGCGCAGCGCCACGATCTCGCCGGATGAGTAAGGCGCGATGACCACATCACCCAGCACAGCCGGGCTCGGCGCCGTCAGGATGCGGGCGGTTTCGGCAATGGAGCGGTGGCTCCACAGCACATCGCCATTGCTGGCGTCGAGCGCCAGAAGCTCGTTGTCATCGGTCGAGACGAAGACACGACCGTCCGCGACCGTCGGCGCGGAATGGAACGGCGTCAGCGAATGCGCGCGCCAGACTTCCTCGCCCGTCGCCGCATCAAGGGCGACAAAGAAGCCGCCGCCCGAATGGGCGTAGATCCGCCCATTGTCGAAAGACAGACCGCCGCCAAAGGTCAGCACCCGGTCGCCGCCGCGGAAGAAGGGCAGGAACCCGTCGCCCTGCGCTTCATGCAGGGAGGGATCATCCAGACGCGTGCGCCAGATCTCGTCGCCATCGGACAGGCTCAGGGCGGACACCCGGCCCTCGGCGTCAATCACATAGGCCACGCCGTCGGAAATCACCGGGCGGGCGTTGATGCGGGCATTGCGGCTGGAGCCGGCGCCGACGCGCGTGCGCCAGACAACGTTCAGATCCCCGCTGGCCGCCGTGTGCTGCATGGCGTGGGTCGGATATCCGTCCGCCTGGGGCCAGGCCGTGTTCACATAGGCGCGCGGCAGGGTCGCGACGCCCGCCTCCTGCACGCGCAGCGTATCGCCCAGCTCCAGCACCGAACGGCGTTCGGAATCCGGCGGCGCATTCGGATCATCGGATTCAGGCGCGGAGAAGGGATTGAGATTGCTCAGGCGCTCACCGGCGCCGCAGCCGGTCAGAAGCAGGCTGGCGGCGAGACACGCATAAAGCGGCAGGGTGCGAGACAGGGTCACTGCCCGTCCTCCTCTTGCTCGGCGGTTTGGGGCGCCGCTTCGGACGGGGCGGGTTCAACGGCTTCGGAAGCCTCAGCTGGTGCGGCCTCCATGTCCACAGGCTCGGCGGCGGGCGCACGCTGATCGAGATAGGACTGCGCCTGCATGACGCGCTGGCTCATGGCCTGCGGCAGATCGAGCGCCACCGACAAGAGCTGATAGCGCTGACGCGCCTCATCCCAGCGCTGATCGCGAAGCGCCGCAGCGGCCATCAACTCACGCGCCAGCAAGCCGACCGGGGCGGCGCCCTCGGTCAGCGGCTCAAGCCGGTTGGCCAGGTCGTCATAGGACAGCTGGTCGAACTGGGCCAGCGCCGCCTGATAGCGCGCCAGGTCCCGGATCAGCGGTTCCGGGCTGATCTCGCCCGCCCGGTTGAACAGTCGCGCGGCTTCCTCGGCGTCGCCCTGCGACAGGGCGATCTCCGCCCGGCGCATCAGAGCCAGCGTTTCATACCCGCGCGGGCCGGATTCGACGAGCGCCTGAAACTGGCTGTCGGCCTGAAGCAGATTGCCGGCCTCATAGAGTTCGGCGGCGGCCTGGTACTGCTCGGAAGCGGCGTCCGCACGCTGCTTGGAAGACCATTCCATGAACTGATATGCGCCCACGCCGAGCACGATCGCCGCTGCCGCGCCGCCGACCCACGGGCCCCATTTCCTGAGAAGGGCGTTGTACCGTTCCTGGCGCAGCTCTTCTTCGACTTCGTCGAAAACGTCGACCACTGGGGGCGCTCCACTTGTTCAAAAATTTCCGTGCGCCGGACCCTAGCCGCGTGCATCGCGCCGGGCAATACGCGCTTGCGGTATCAGCGCTTCTTCGCGCTGTAGACATGCTCGGGCCCCGGAAAGACCCGCGCGCGCACATCCTCGGCATAGGCCTGGAACGCAGCATCTGCGATTTCGCGCAAACTGCCGTATTTCTTCACAAATTTCGGAGTCCAGTCGAACAGGCCGAGCATGTCCTGCATAACGAGGACCTGACCATCGCACGCCGCAGATGCGCCGATCCCGATCGTGGGCGCGGACACCTGTTCGGTGACCTCGCGCGCCACATCCTCAGCCACGCCTTCCACCACGATGGCGAAGGCGCCCGCCTCATCCATGGCGCGCGCTTCAGCCAGCACCTTGGCGCGGCTGTCTTCATCCCGCCCCTTGGCCTTGAAGCCGCCATCCGCCAGCGCCGCCTGGGGACGCAGCCCCACATGGGCGACGACCGGAACCGCACGCTCCACCAGATAGCGCACGGTCTCGGCCATCTGCACGCTGGTCTCGAGCTTGACCGCGCCTGCGCCTGTTTCCTGCAGCACCCGCACGCAATTGGCGAAGGCCTGTTCCTTGGATTGCTCATAGCTGCCGAACGGCATGTCCACGACCACCAGCGCCTGTTTCGAGCCGCGCATCACCGCCTGGCCGTGCAGAATCATCATCTCCAGCGTCACGGAGATGGTGTTGGGCAGTCCGTGAACCACCATGCCCACCGAATCGCCGACGAGAATCAGGTCGGTATGCGGATCCATGACCGCCGCCATCGGCGCGTCGTACGCTGTCAGGGAGACAATCGGAGCGCCGCCCTTGCGGGCGCGAATGTCCGGGGGGGTCAGGCGTTTGACCGGAGACTGGGTTTGAGCGGACATGACGGGGTCTCCCTTGGAGTTTGGCCCCGCAGCCTATCGCGCTTTCGCAGGCGCACAAGTCACCCGGTCTCACGCCCGCGCATCCGCCTCAGATATAGCTGCGCACGCCCGGCAGAACCCAGGCGAAGCCGAGCGCCATGAGGCCGAACACAGCGGTGACGATGGCTTCGGGTCCGAAGAAGCCCAGCGCCTGGGCCAGCACGCCATGCGCCTGATCGGCCGGAATCAGGCCCACGAGGTTTTCAAGCTGGCTGCCCGCAACGGCCGAGCCTGTTGCCCCCGCCCCGCCCAGCGCCAGAAAGCGCATGCGGTCCGGATTGTTGAGCCTTTTGGCGACGTGCTCCACAAAGACCGGGTCCTCCGCGGGCGGCGCCGCATCGGCGAACATCGCCGTCAGCTCCGCGTCGAAGGCGTCATCGTTCATGGGATCAAGATCGTCCGTCATGCCGCCGCCTCCTTGCGTTCGAACCAGGCCTTGAGTTTGGCCTTGCCGCGATTGACATGGCTCTTCACCGTGCCCAGCGGAAGGCCCGTGACCTCCGCCGCGTCAGAATGCGACAGTCCTGACGCATAACACAACACCACACAGACCCGCTCTTCCTCGCCCAGCGTGGCGAGGGCCCGGTCGAGATCCACCCGGGCGCCGCCATCGGCGGGCGCCTGATGGGTCTCCATGGGTTGGGCCTTGAGCTTTTCCATCGTCTTGTCGATCGCCTTGCGCTTGCGCGCGCTCATCAGGAATTCGGTGTAGGCGATCCGGCACAGCCAGGCCTTGAACGAGCCCGCCCCGGTATAGGCGGAGATCTTGTTGTAGGCCTTGATGAAGGTCTCCTGCGCCAGATCGTCGGCCAGGGCGGCGTTGCGGCACAAGCGCATCAGCACGGCGCGCACGGCGGACTGGTGGCGGGCGACCAGGGACGAAAACGCCCGCTGATCCCTGCCCGCGATCACCATCGCTATGAGTTCGCCGTCACTCGGCGTCATGCCCCAACTCCACGCCTGAGGACCCGATCAGTCCTGGTCCTTTTTCTTCGAGAACAGACCGAACAGGATCAGCACCACGCCGATAAAGCCCGGGAACGCGGCGATCGCGGTCATGATCGACAGGACCTCCTGATCCGCATCCAGTCCGCTTACCGCGAAGCCCAGAACGATCAGCGCCGCCGCAACCGCCAGCAGGATCGAGCCGGCTTTCAGATCACCACCCTTGGGTTTTTCCTGAACGCCCAGCGCCTTGATGGTCTCGGGCGACAATTGCTGACCGGAGCGGATCGCCTCCTGCACTGTCGCCAGAACCGCTTTCCGGCGCGAAGCCGAACCGGCCACATTGATGGCGACGATCGCCACGACCATCCCGAACAGGCCCAGCGGAACCAGAATGTCTTCCATGATCAACCTCCAGATTGGGGACGCTGTCTGTGCGTCCTGTACCGCTTAGATGCCGGGTGCGGCCCGATTGGATGCAAACTCGACGACAGCAACGCCAAAAAGCTGCATGTGGAAATACGCAATAACCGCAGACGCGAGAACGCCGATCAACAGCGCCGTCAGATCCGCCCACAAAACGCCGGGCCGGGCGAAGTGTCCGCCCGTCCAGTACCCCTCGACCAGCAGGATCAGCGACCAGCCGGCGAAGGCGCCGAACAGGAGGATCGAGGCGAGCTCGCCATTGGCCAGCAGGTGCGAGCCTGACCACAGGAACACGCCCAGCGTCATGGGGTGCCGTGTGAGCGACCGGATATGGCTGGGCAGATAGGTGGCGAAAATCAGCACAAGAGACACCGGCACCGCCACCAGCGCCACTGTGCGCGTCCAGGCGGGCGGCTGCCAGAGCGTCACCGAGGGATGCGCCAGGATCTGGCCGTAGACGATCAGGGTCAGGCCGATCGTGCTGAGCACGGAATAGAAGATCGCGAACAGCGCTTCGCCGGTCACCCTGACCATAAGCGCCTTGATCCCCAGGACCCGCGTCAGATGCACCCCGATAAAGATCACGAGGCCTGTGATCAAAACGCCCATAGACACGCCCTCCCCTTGAGCGCGAGAAGCTTAGACCGACTCTCCTCGCAAAGGCGAGTGGGCTTGGCCATCTGCGGCGTCTGGCCCGATTGAAGCTGCATCGGACTGGTCTAGTCTCACCATTGTGGAGGCCTGATGACCGATCTGTTGCGATTTCTGCTGCGTCACGCCGTGCTGGGCATGGTGATCGGCATCGCGTTCACCGCTCTCATCCTGGTGCTGGACATTGGTCAGATCCGCACCCTGACCGCGAGCGATCCGGCGGGCATGGGCGTACGCCTTCTTCTCGCCTTCTTCATCGGCTCCACCTTCGCCAGCCTTCAGATGGGGATTGCGGTGATGCATGCGCCGCCCGGAGGCGAAGGTGAGGATGAGGATCGCCACGGGTCTGGCGAAGACTGATCCCCTGCCCCATCTGAACATATCGTAATGCGTACAGGCTGTGCGGACTGTTTCGCCAGCCGGGGCGGATAGCCTAAGGTGCGCGCCAATCGACTCTGTATCCTTTGGGAGGGGATTTCATGCGTTCTCTGCTTCTCGCCGCCGTCAGCGGCCTTGCGCTCGCCGCCTGCAGCCAGCCGGCTGACACGGCTGCGGACACTCAGACCACCGCTCCGCAAACCACCGACAGCCAGGCCAGTGACGCCGCCATGTCCGATGAGGCGGAAGCCTCCAATCCGCTGACGGCCGAATGGACCGGCCCGTATGGCGGCGTGCCGGCCTTTGACCAGATGGACCTGAGCTATCTGCGTGAAGCGCTGGAAATCGGCATGGAACGCAACCGCGCCGAGATCGAGCAGATCGCCAACAATCCCGAACCGCCGACGTTCGAGAACACCATCGTCGCCATGGAGCGGGCTGGCGAGACCCTGAACCGCGTCTTCGTCTATTACGGCATCTGGTCGTCGAACCTGAGCTCTCCGGAATTCCGTGAGATCCAGCGTGAGATGGCGCCTGTACTGTCCGCCTTCTCATCCGAAATCACCCAGAACAAGGACCTGTTCGCCCGCATCCAGGCCGTCCATGACGGTGAGGAAATGGCGACGCTGCGCCCGGACCAGCAGCGTCTTGTTCAGCTGACCTATGACGGCTTCGCCCGCAACGGCGCGACCCTTGAGGGCGCGGAAGCCGAGCGCTACGCCGAGATCCAGTCGCGTCTGGCCGAGCTGCACACGCAATTCGCCAACAATGTGCTGGCCGACGAAGAGAACTACGTCACCTATCTGAGCGAGGACGAGCTGTCGGGCCTGCCGGACAGCTTCATCACCGCCGCCGCCAACCTCGCCGCCGAGCGCGGCCATGAGGGCGAATATGCGGTGCTCAACACCCGCTCCTCCATGGACCCGTTCCTGACCTATTCCGACGAGCGTGATCTGCGCGAGGAAGTCTGGCGCACCTATTACAATCGCGGCGACAATGGCGACGAGTACGACAACAACGCCATCATCGCCGAAATCCTGCAGCTGCGTGACGAGCGCGTTGAACTGCTGGGCTACGACAATTACGCCCAGTGGCGCCTCGAGAACCGCATGGCCGGCACGCCCGAGCGCGCGCTGGAGCTGATGGAGACGGTCTGGCCGGCCGCCATCGCCCGCGTCGAAGAGGAAGTCGCACAGATGCAGGCGCTCGCAGACGAGCGTGGCGACGACATCACGATCGAGCCGTGGGATTACCGCTACTACATGGAAAAGGTGCGTCAGGCCGAATACGACCTGAACTCCGAGGAAGTGAAGCAGTACTTCAACATCGAGAACCTGCGCGAAGCGATGTTCTATGTGTCCGGCGAGCTCTTCGGCTTCGAGTTTGAAGAGATCACCGACGGCTCCGTGCCGGTCTTCCACCCCGATGTCCGCGTCTGGGAAGTGACCGATCGCGATTCCGGCGACCATATCGGCCTGTGGTATCTCGATCCCTACGCCCGCCAGGGCAAGCGCTCGGGCGCCTGGGCGACCAGCTATCGCGGCCACACCACCTTTGACGGTGAAGAGACCGTGCTGTCGTCCAACAACTCCAACTTCATCAAGGGCGCGCCCGGCGAGCCGGTGCTGATCAGCTTTGATGACGCGACGACCTTCTTCCACGAAATGGGTCACGCGCTGCACGCCTTGTCCTCGAATGTCGCCTACCCGACCCTGAACGGCGGCGTGCGCGACTATACCGAGTTCCAGTCCCAGCTGCTGGAGCGTTGGGTGCTGACCGAGCCGGTCATCGAGAACTATCTGCGTCACGCCGAGACGGGCGAGCCGATGCCGGATGATCTGGTGGCCCGCATCCGCGCCGCCTCGACCTTCAACCAGGGCTTCGCGACTACCGAATATCTCGCCTCCGCACTGGTGGACATGTATCTGCACACCGCCGATCCCGAAGGTCTGGATCCTGATGCCTTCGAGCGTGAAACGCTGGAGCGTCTGGGCATGCCCGAAGAGCTGCCGATGCGTCACCGCACCCCGCACTTCGGGCACATCTTCTCGGGTGAAGGCTATTCGGCCGGCTATTACGGCTATATGTGGGCCGACGTGCTGACCTCGGATGCCGCCGAAGCCTTCGCCGAAGCGCCGGGCGGCTTCTATGACGCCGAACTGGCCGAGCGTATGGTCCAGTACCTGTTCGCGCCGCGCAATTCGGTCGATCCGGCAGACGCCTATCGTGAATTCCGCGGCCGTGACGCCACCGTCGAGCCGCTGATGCGCGACCGTGGCTTCCCAGTTCCGGGCGAAGAGGAAGAGGGCGAATAAGCCTCTTCCACTTCGACGAATGACAAGGCGGGCGGCTCGACGAGCCGCCCGTTCTGCATTCAGGGTCAGGCTGTTCCCGTCACCACGCTGATCACCACCCACATCAGGATCACGCCCTCAAGCCCATGAAGGATCAGGGACATCCAGTTTGATCTGAAGATCTGGGCTGGGAGGGCGTAGGCGATGCAGCTGGGGATCAGCGCCGGAAGCATCCAGAACTTGTGCGCGTGATAGAGCGCGAAGAGCACCCCATTGCCCACAAACGCCCAGCGCCCCCAGGCCGTCACCATGCGCGGCAGCAAGACGCCATGAAACAACAGCGCCTCTCCCAGCACATAGTTGAACAGGCAGGAGACGAGCGCCAAGGCGACCACATCCCAGCGCCCCTCCAGCTCGGGCACGGCCAAGGTTTCGATAAAGGCAAACGCCGGCGCCAGGCCTTCCAGTCTGTGACCAAGCGGCGTTGAACTGAACCCGGCGCCCACGGCGTAATCGGCAAACCATCCCGCCGCAAAAATGAAGGGAATGAGGAAGAAGGCCGGCGGCGCCGCTCTTGACGTTCCCGGCCAGAGCGGCGGGTTGAGCCAGAGCCGGGCCTTGATCGCCGTCCAGTGAAACCGGACGCCTTCCAGTCTGAGGACCAGAACCGCCACGACGGTTTGCCAGACCATGCCCAGAATGATGCAGCGCCAGAAGATCAGGCCGGGCAATTGATCGCTGTGTTGCATCCAGAACGGCGCAATGATCCAGGCCAGCACCGGCATGGGCGCGCTGGCGGCCAACCAGATCGCCAGAATGCGCCCCGTCTGTACAAGGCGCGCGGTGCCGGACAGGGGCGGCGTCACGACGTCGCCCTGCCCCGCCATCATGAACCGTGGAGCGTCCATGATCAGAACCGACGCATCACGCCGACAAACAGCCCCGTTGAGCTGTCATCCGCCATCAGCGGACTGTCGGTGATATCGGAGCTGTAGAAATCCGCCTCCAGCCCGCCGATCAGAAGCGTGCGGTCCGTCAGCCGATAGCGCGCCTGAACGCCCAGATGCGGCGTCCATACGCCGCCGGACGGGGCGCCCGGCGAGACGCCGAACTCATAGGCGCGCGCCTGGATCATCTCATCGGTGGAAATGCCGTACAGCCAGGTCGAGAGGTCTTCATCGCTCCAGACCGCGCCGGCGGAGATCTCGAGCTCCAGACGCTCGATGGGCGCCACGCTCCAGGCGATGTTCAGATCGACGGACTGGCCGCCGGACTGGTCACTGATGTCGATGAGATATTCCGCACTGGCGCTGAAGGCGCCCCGTTGGGCGCCGACCCGCAGGCCCGCGTCCACGCCCACATCCCGATCGAGCCCGTCATACAATTCGGTGTCGTCCGGATCGACCAGCGGAATACGCGGGCTCAGTCGCGCGTCCAGCTGCAGCGGGCCGAGCTCCAGCGCTCGCCAGCTCACGCCGCTGAGGTCAACGGTGAGACGGCCTTGCTGGAACAGGAAGAGCGGCAGCGCGCCCAGCTCCAGATCGTCCTTCGCGCTTTCATAGGGATTGGTGACGGCATAGGCGCCGGCGCCCAGCATCAGCACACGGCCCGTATCGGGCTCTTCGTATTGTGCGAAGGCGGAAACCGGCAGAGCGAACGCAGCCGCGATCAGGGCGGCGCCCGTCAGGTATCTGGTCATGACATGTCTCTTCTGTTTGGGGAGATGACATGTCGGCTCTAGCAGCCCGTTTCAGGGCCCGCGTCCGAACGGGTCCGATCAGACTTCAATCCTGTCCGAACGGGACGGGTCGGACAGAGGGCTAGCCGTCCCGGAACGCGCTCGGGGCCTGCCCGGTCTGTTTCTTCACGGCGAGATTGAAGGTGGAGCGGGAATTGAAGCCCACCTCATAGGCGATGGTCAGCAGCGGATCGGACGTCTCGCGTATGCGGCTCACCGCCTCTTCGACCCTCAGGCGGTTCACATAGTCAAAGAAGCTCACGCCAAGATGCCCGTTCAGACACTGGGAGAGATGGTTGGGGCTGACGGCCAGACGCGAGGCGAGCGTGCTGAGCGAGAGCAGCGGATCGCGATAGAGCCTGTCCTTGAGCATCACACTGTCCAGCCGCGCCGCAATCTGGGCCAGACGCGCGTCGGACAGGGAAGACCGTGCGTATTTTTCCGCCGTCTCCAGCGTCGGAGGCGCATCCGCCCGATCACGATACACCGGGGCCTGCCAGATCCCGTAAAGCCCCACCACGACGATCCAGACGCATTCCACCAGCGCATCACTGAGATCGATGAGCGGATTGGAGATCAGGCTGACCGGGAAGAACGTCTTGATGGCGCCCCAGCTCCAGGCGACCAGCATCAGCAGCAAGACCGCCCGGAGCCAGGACAGGGTGCGGTTCTCGATATTGGAGAAGATCTGTCGCACGGTCTGCAGGTTCCGCGTCAGCACCCAGACCGCCACGCCCAGATAGGCGAGCGTCAGAACCAGGAACAATCCGCTGAAGGCCGTCACCACGAGAAAGGCGGTCGAGCCTTCCGCTTCGCTCAGACCATAAACGCCCTGACGAATGGAGGTCGGCAGGGTGAAAAAGCTCAGACTGACCAGAACAGCCGCCAGCGCCGGCGCCCAGATCAGCAGCCTCAGCCGGACCGGCCAGGCCGCATCCGGCGCCCGCGTCATGTCGAGCACGTAGACCAGCAGAACAGGGCCATAGAACAGTCTGAACGGCCAGAGGGCGCCGATCAGGGCGGGGGCTGTCTCGTAAACGCCCGATTGCTCGAACAACAGCTCAAACCCCGAGAGCGCGCTCAGGACGAGAAAGGCGGCGAGCGCCTTCCTGGCATGACGCGGATGCGCGCCCGCCTCGCGACGGTCCAGCAGCCAGAGCTGAAGCGCAGCGAACAGGGCCACGCCCGCCGCCCCCGCTGAAATGAACTGCACCCAGAGCTCGATCATCCCAACGCCGCTCCCCGTTCGTCCTGGAGCAAGACTGACGGCGAACGGCGGGACTGACAATCGCTCACTCGCACCCGGGCGAGGATGCAGGCCGGGAGCGCCGCCCGGCCTGCACGCGCCTAGAACGGCAGTTCGGTCAGATCAGGAAGGGGCGCAATGATGCGCTCTCCGTCCACATCAGCCCCCACCATGAAGCGGTGCATCACGGCCGGCACCTCGGGCGTCGTCATGAAGAGATTGTGCCCGGCGTTTTCAACGATCACCCAGTCCACATGCGCCATGCGCGAAAGCGCCGCGCGCTGGCTGTCAGGATAGGTGCGGCCATCCAGCGTCCCGGACAGGAGAAGGATCGGCGTCTCGCCCGTGGGTGCTGCCCGGAAATCGTCGTCCAGCCCGAACCCGTCCCAAACGCCATTCAGCTGCGGCATGGGAAAGTTGAGATACGCGCCAAGCAGGGCGGTCTGCGCCTCATGCTCCACCTGCGCCAGACGCTCTGCACTGATCCCGGACGCCAGATCCATGGCTGTGGACATGGGTTGCAGGCTGATCGGCGCTCCCAGCTCGTAAAACCGGGCGATGATGGCCGAGGCGATGTTGGCGCTGCCGGCCTGATCAATCTCGGCGTACATCGCCAGGGCAATCGCGGCGGAGGCCGGATCCGCGATCAGACCGGAGGTCATCTGCTGCAGATCGCGGCGTTGAAGCAGGAAGGGGCGCGCGCCGTCCGCACCGGGGATCATGAGCGGCATCGGCTCCGCTTCCAGCCGCCCATGCACCCGCGCCATCATGCCCGCGATATCGGGATAGGCCGCCGCGGCCCCCGGCTGGGCGTTTACAGCCGCCTGCAGTCTTTCGATATAGGCTTCGGTCCGGGACGGCAGTTTCACTGTCTGATCCAGACCTTCCGCACTGGCCAGAATGGCGCGATCAATCTCGTCGGGGATGGCTTTGAGCGCCGCCATCGCGAGGTGCGTGCCATAGGAGATGCCCCAGAGCGTCACGCGCTCCGCGCCCAGATGCGCGCGCAGGTCGGAAATGTCCGCAACGCTTTCGGCCGTCGTATAGCCCTCGATCCCGACGCCTTGCTCACGCCAGAAGACGCGGCATTCACGGGCCGCCTGGCGATAGGCGCCGGCATACTCGGCGTCCGTGCCCGGCTCTGTTTCAGACACGCTGACGCTTGAAACACATGTCGGCAGATCATTGCGCGACAGGCCTGTGCCGCGCTGGTCGAAGGCGATCACATCACCATGACGGCGCATCTGCATGAACAGATCAAACCGGCGGCCGCGCGCCGTCCCGGTTCCCGACCCGCCCGGTCCTCCGGCGAGATACACGATAGGCGCGCCTGTCGCCCCCTCGAGCGCTGGAAAGCGCACATAGCCGATCTCGATCATCCGGCTGTCGGGGTTGCCGCGGTTCTCGGGCACGGTGAACGCGCCCTGAAACGCCTCGACGCTGACGCCGTCATTGCTCGTGAAACTGATCGGCTCTTCCGCCAAGGCGGCGCCGGTCAGCGCGAGGGCGGGAAGAAGGGAGAAAAGTCCTGACCGCATGTTTGTCTCCTTTGTGGGTCTCCCGCTCTTGCGGCGGGACGAAGAGCATGGTTGTTCCAAAACCCCGCCCGGTCAGGCGCTCATCGGTGAGCGGCGAAGCCGGATCGACGAACGGCGCCCCTTGCTGACAGAGACTGATGACCCGATTGCCTTTCATTCTCGGCGCGCTGGCGCTCCTCCTGTCCGCAGCGACCGGCCCCGCTGAGGCCCGTCAGGCCATCAGCCTGCGCGCCGCGCCGCTCATCGTGTGTCCGGCGGACGGCGCAGCGGACGCCCTGCCGGACTTCACGGCGCCCGATTGCCAGGAGATGCAGGTCTTTGAGCTCGACCCGCAGGGCCGTCATCTGTGGGCGCAGACCCGGGTCAGCCTCGAGGCCGAGTGGATCGCCTCGCCTGGCCCCAAGGGGGTCTATCTCTCCGGGCTCGCCGCCAGCGAGATCTATCTCAATGGCGTACGGATCGGCGCCAATGGCTTGCCGGGCGACAATGCCGGCCAGGAGCGCGCCGGACGGATCGACTTCGCCGCCCATGCCCCCAGGGACCTGTTTGTCGCCGGAGAGAATACCCTGGCCATCCGGCTGTCCTCCCATCATGGCTTCCTGACCCTGACCTCGCCGATGCAGTCCTTCTTCCTGGCCGAGTACGGTTCGCCGACAGACCGGATCCTCCAGTATTACTGGCCCAGCCTGATCATGTTCGGCGTGTTTGCGCTTGGCGCCCTGGTGTTCGCGGCGATGGCGGTCCGGGCCGAGCGCCGCGAAGAACCGATCATTCTGGTCGGCCTCAGCGCCGCGCTGGGCGCCCAATTGTTGATCGAGGCCGCACGCGGACTGATCAGCTATCCCTATCCGCTGCATGACGCGCGATTGATCGGCATCGTGGCCAGCGCGTTCGGCGTTTCGCTCAGCCTCATGGCGCTCACCCTCAAGCGCTTCACCTCGCTCAGCTTCGGACGCCGCAGCCTCGCGCTTGGCGGATATGCTGCAATCCTGGCCTTTCCGATCCTGCTGATGCGCGGCTTTGACGGCAAGACATGGGGCGTGCTGGCGCTGGCGCTCGCCTTGTGTGCGCTGCTGAGCGGCTATCAGGGTTTGAAAGGGCGACGCGAGGCGCTCGTCCATGCGTCAGGCTATAGCCTTGCCGCGCTCATCGCGATCACGACCCAGAGCGCCTTCATCGACCTGCACCTGTTCTGGCTGGCCAGCGTGTTCCTGATCGCCCTGTTTGTCCAGCAAGCGCTGACCCTGTTGCGTGAACAGCGCATCCGAGCCCTGGAAACCCGTCGCGCCGAAGCGCTGGACGCCGCGCTCGCCCTTGCACGTCAGGCCAGCGAGCCTGCCCTTCTGCCGCTGGAAAGCGGCGGGCGCACCGACTTTGTCCGCACCCAGGAGATCAGCCGAATTCAGGCCGCAGGCGATTATGTGGAGCTGCATTACGAGGATGGTCGATGCGTCCTCTACACGCTCACGCTCGCCCGGCTGGAAGACCAGCTGCCGCCCACCTTCCTTCGCGTGCATCGCTCCCATATCGTCAACACCGCTTTCGTCAGGGCGCTGGAACGCGAGCCGGGCGGCGGCGGGCGCTTGCTGCTGCGGTCGGGGGGCGAAGTTCCAGTCAGCCGACGCATCCTGCCCCGCGTGCGGACTGCGCTCTCTGAGGCCGACCCGGCCAGACCGGTCTGACGCCTCGCCGGGAACGATCACGTCAGACCGGCGTTAGCCTCTGTGACGCAAGCTGAGTGGGACAGGCGGACATGATCATTCTCGCAGCCCTGTTGCTGGGGATTCTGACAGGCGCACGCACCTTCATGGCGCTCGCCCTGGTCAGCGGGTATGCGCTCGTCATCGCGCCCCAGCCCCTGATCCCCGCCTTTGGCTGGCTCAGTGAATGGTGGGCCTTCGTCCCGCTCGCCGCCCTGGCCGGGCTGGAGCTCTGGGGCGACAAGCAGCCGCGCACCCCCTCACGCACCGAAACTGGCGGGGTTCTGGCCCGACTGATCGCGGCGGCTGTCGCGGGTGCGGCGCTGGGAGGCCTGCTGCCTGCCGTCGCCGGCATTCTGGGCGCTGCGGCCGGAACCTATGGCTGCGCTTTCCTGAGGGCCTGGCTGGCGGCGCGCCTGGACTCCGATTTCAGGGCCGCGCTTGCCGAGGACGCGCTCGCCATCTGCGGCTCGCTGGCCGTTCTGGTGTGGCTCGTCTGAGGCCCGCCGCCGTCCGACGGTTGAAGCGCGACCACCGCCCCTTACGTCTAGTCTCCCTGTCCCCCAAAGGAGCTCCCCATGAATATTCTGATGGTCCTGACATCGCATGACGAACTCGGTGAAACCGGTGAGAAGACCGGTTTCTGGCTCGAGGAATTCGCGGCCCCCTATTACGCGTTCAAGGATGGCGGCGCGAAGCTGACCCTCGCCTCGCCCAAGGGCGGCCAGCCGCCGCTCGACCCCAAGAGCGATGACGAGAGCGCCCAGACCGAGGACACCCGCCGGTTCAAGAGCGACGGGGACGCCCAGAAAGCCCTCGCCAACACCGTCAAGCTCGACACGGTCAATTCCGAAGACTTTGACGCCGTGTTCTATCCCGGCGGGCACGGTCCGCTTTGGGACCTGACCAATGACGAACATTCCGTGGCGCTGATCGAGTCCTTCTGGAAAGCCGACAAGCCTATCGGCGCTGTCTGTCACGCCCCGACCGTTTTGCTGAACGTCAAGGATGAGCATGGCCACGCGCTGGTGAAGGGCCGCAAGGTCACCGGCTTCACCAATTCCGAAGAAGAGGCCGTGGGTCTGACCCAGGTCGTGCCGCACCTGCTCGAGGACGCCCTGAAGGAGTTGGGCGGAGACTATCACAAAGGCGATGACTGGGCGCCCTTCGCCGTGTCCGATCACCGCCTGATCACCGGCCAGAACCCGGCCTCCTCCAAACCGGTCGCCGAAGCGCTGATGGCCCAGCTCAAGATCGGCTAGGCCTTCCAGTGAAAGCCCCGGGTCGCCGCCCGGGGCTTTTTTTGAGGTCTGGTTAAATCCCCTCAGGCGATACTGGGCGCCGCCCGGCACTGACCCATGGGGGAAATGATGCGCGCCCTGACCCTGGCGTTCCTGTTCGTACTCACCGCCTGTCAGGACGCCTCTGCTCCGCCCCCGCCGCCGGACTATCCCGCCCCCAACCACCAGATCGCCCGTCGCGCCTATATGGCGGCGCTCCAGTTCGACGGTCATGACAATCTGGCCAGTGAGACCCGCGCCGAGCGCATGTCCGCCTTCCGCTATCAGCTGGAGGTGCAGGAGGCGCGCCGCGAACGCACCCGGGAGGACACGCTGGTGGCGCTGGAGGCCCTGCGCCGGGTCGATGTGGAGAATTGCGGCTGGCGACGGCTGACCCGTGAGGACCTGCCCGACTGGGCGCGGGACCGGGTGCAGACCTTGCCGGAGGCGGCCTATGAGTGCGCCTTCACCCTCTATTTCCAGCGCTCGGGCCCGCCGCCCGGCCCGCGCATGAACGAGACGGCCACCGGCCTCTTCTTCATGCGCGACGGCGAGTGGATGTATATGGGCCGCATGCCCAATCCGTATAACTGACGCAAAACGGGCGGCCCGATGGGCCGCCCGTTTCTGTCAGGATCGAGAGAGTGCGCTCAATAGTGCGGCGGCTTTTCATTGCCCGGCGCAGGCAGGCCCGCCTCCAGCTCCGCAATGCGGTTGTCGGAAGCAGAAAGCCGCGCCTTCAGCGCCTCGATCTCTTTGGTCTGACGGGTCAGAACCTCAGAGAGGTCATCGAGCATCTGCTGCTGCTCGGCGACATGGATTTCAAGACGGTCGAGACGGTCGGTAGTCATTGCAAAGCCTACACTCAGCAAAATAAAGAAGATTGAGCCACTTCAGCTGGATGGCTTTATCGTAAATTGCAGCAATGCCACCCTAGCATGAATATGTTTTACAGTAGCAAAAACAATACGCCCATTGGCATCTTCTAGCCGTATCGCCTGATCCACCACAAACGGAGCTGGCTGAGGCTTGCCGCCATCAATAGCTATATTATCAGCATACATATAAGTTCGATTAGAAGTGTCCTTTATAGGATTCAACCTTCCTGTCAGACTTGGTATGTATCCGGTGCTAAACATAGTGACTGAACCAATGTTTTCAGATCGCGGCAAAACAACCTTTAAATCTTGATCCACATCCCGAACCTCAACTATCGCCGCTGGGTAGCTCTCATGAGAGACCAATAGTCGATAAAATCTACGGGTTGGGACGGTTAGAGCGCACTTACCATCAACACCTGAGACGCCTCTGAGAGCAGTCCCATTGTCAGCTTGGGCAGTCACAGCTGCATTAGCTATGGGAGCATCCTCGTCATCAACCACAGATACAACAAATTCATTTGGCGTCGGACTAGGCACAAAAGCTGCCAAGCTAAAATCTGACCGAACTAATTCCGATGGGACAGACCCACCAACACTCACAAGCTTCTTCACAATTAGAGAGGCAAGTTCATCTGGACTATAATCATTAGCAGACAGATACCCTACAGTGGGCAGAACTCCAGGAATTTCAGTTTCATCAAATCGCACAGGTAATATGTATTCCTGCGCCTCCTGAAAAGCCCGCGCTTGAGCAGATTCACGCTCATGGTTTGTCCATAGCTTACTTTTATAAGCCGCAGAAATGAACATGATTGTGAATTTAGCACGCTTAAAGTATACCTCACTTAAGTGAGTATATAAATCTTTCCCCCAAAGATCGACCTGTTCAAACTGGTCGTAAAAAACCTTAACTCCTAGATCCCGTAATGCTCTCGCGACCTGATCAACGTAAGGCCTTTCCTCACCAGCGAATGAGAAAGCGATATCGAAATCTGGGCTCGTGCTCACTTTTTACAACCTTGAACTATTTATCCCCTATTCCCACTCAATGGTTCCCGGCGGTTTGGAGGTGACGTCGTAGACGACCCGGTTCACGCCGCGCACTTCGTTGATGATGCGGGTGGCGGTGCGGCCCAGGAAGTCATGATCGAACGGGAAATAATCCGCCGTCATGCCATCGGTGGAGGTCACCGCCCGGAGGGCCAGCACATTGTCATAGGTGCGGGCATCGCCCATCACGCCGACCGTCTGGACCGGCAACAGCACGGCGAACGCCTGCCAGATGCTGTCGTAAAGCCCGGCCTTCTTGATTTCCTCGATATAGATCGAGTCCGCCTTGCGCAGCACGTCGGCCTTTTCCTTTGTCACCTCGCCCGGAATACGGATGGCGAGGCCCGGACCCGGGAAGGGGTGACGACCGATGAAGCTTTCGGGCAGGCCCAGCTCGCGCCCCAGCGCGCGGACCTCGTCCTTGAACAGTTCGCGCAGCGGTTCGACGAGCTTCATGTTCATGCGCTCTGGCAGACCGCCCACATTGTGGTGCGACTTGATGGTGACCGACGGGCCGCCGTCAAAGCTGACGCTTTCGATCACATCCGGATAGAGCGTGCCTTGCGCGAGGAAATCCGCGCCGCCCACGCCCTTGGCCTTGTCTTCAAAGACGTCGATGAAGAGCTTGCCGATGGTCTTGCGCTTCTTTTCCGGATCGCTTTCGCCCGCCAGCGCCGAGAGGAAGCGTTCTTCCTCATCCGCAGCCACGAGCGGGATGTTGTAGTGCTCGCGGAACAGGGTCACGACCTGATCGGCCTCGCCCGAGCGCATCAGGCCGGTATCGACGAAGACGCAGGTGAGCTGGTCGCCAATGGCTTCGTGGATCAGGACGGCAGCGACCGAGCTGTCCACGCCGCCCGACAGACCACAGATCACCCGGCCCGAGCCGACCTGTTCGCGGATCTTGGCGATGGCCTCTTCCTTGAAGGCGGCCATGGTCCAGTCGCCCTTCATGCCCGCAATCTTGTGGGTGAAGTTGCGCAGGATCAGCGCGCCGCGCGGCGTGTTCACCACTTCGGGGTGGAACTGCACGCCGTAAAAGCGACGCCCCTCATCCGCAATGGCGGCGAAGGGCGCATGGGTTGTGGCGGCGATGGGATGGAAGCCCTGCGGGATCGCGTTCACACGGTCGCCATGGCTCATCCACACGCGTTCGAGATGGCCCACCTCGCCAATGCCGTCAAACAGGGGGCTGTCCGCGACGATCTCGATATCGGCGCGGCCGAACTCGCGTTCCTCCGCCGCTTCCACGCTGCCGCCCAGCTGGGCGCACATGGTCTGCTCGCCATAGCAGATGCCCAGCACCGGCAGGCCGCGCTCGAACACGCTCTGGGTCGCGCGCGGGGTGCCTTCGCCATGGACGGAATTGGGACCGCCCGACAGGATGATCGCCTTGGGCGCAAAGGCGTCCAGGAAGGCGTCGTCCACGCGGTTGAAGGGGTGAACCTCGCAATAGACGCCACTTTCGCGGAGTCGGCGAGCAATCAGCTGGGTGACCTGACTGCCAAAGTCGATCACCAGCGCTTTTTCATGGTGGGCCTGAATCTCGGTCATGGCTGCGCATAGCGCAGATCGAAGCTATGCGGAAGAGGGCTGAAGCTGCGCAAAACTTGTCATTGCCGATCCTCGTGAGTTTGGATGAGAAAGACCGCGTATGAACCGGCTAAGTTAACTGCAAACTCAGCATGCCGTGCTGTCGGCCGAGCGGGAGCCTTTTTTCCGTGACCATGTGAGTCTGAGAGCTGATTCCGCAATGTGCCTAAATTGTTCACCACGTTGGTTAGACTGCCTAAAATTTGCTTGAAGACTCTTTCGCTGTGCTCCGAAGGAGCCAGCTTCAACTCACCCGAGAGTTTCTTATAAAGCGCCGGAAGGTCATCACCCTTGGTGTACTCAATCATACGCGCATCAAGGATGTGCTTGATGACCGTTTCCATGAGTGCTCGGGCAGCAGTGATGGCCCCTTCAGGATCACTTTTTCGTCGACTCAATGCTTTGAACCAAATTCGCTGAACAGCTTGTTTATCAAACTTTCCAAGCTGTTCTGACACCAAAGGCTCTGTTGGCGAAATGACCTGCGACTCGAGGTGGTCAATCAATGGCGTAAAGGCTGAGCCAATAATTTCGCGCCTCTCAGCATAAGTGCCTGCCCGCTTTTTGATGAATGGCCAGAACGAGCCAAAAGCTCTGTGCGTTCTCACAAAATCTGGAAGCAAATCTTTTAGTAGTTCATCTTCCATGAAGTCCCGACGAAGCTGTTGGTACAGCAATTGGTCTCCGCCACCTCCCGTAGCCACATCGACCAGCAAATTTTCCAAAAGCTGCGCTTTTTCAAGGAGAGAATCGGGAATATCGGGTTGGTCCATAGCTTTCACCCAAACGAAGGAACTTCTTCTGTAGACTGATGAATTCAGATTTTAATTTCGATTGTTCGGTATTCTATCTGCACCTCAGTTGATGAGGAACACGCGCGACATGTTTGCGCGCGCGGTTTTCCTGAGCCCGCAGGAGCGCTATGTTGGCGCCATGACTCGACGCTTCGACACGCCCCTGCCCCAGATCCTGACCGCGATGATCTTCATCGCGTGCTGGACAATGCAGGTGTGTGCGCAGCCAATGACGCCCGCTGCGGCGGATCATGCCGATGCTCATGCGCATCATCAGACGAGCGCCCACGCCCATCACGGCGCTCCGAGCCAGCAAGCCGATCCCGAGTGCGAGGAGAACGCCCTGTGCGGAGCGCCGCTGGTGCTCAATGACGCGCCCCAGTTCGATCTGCCGGTCATCCTGCCCGAAGCGCCGAAGCCTGACCTCAAGGCGCTGCGTCTGGTGGCGACAAAGGCTCCGGTCTTTGATCCGAACCGGCCACGACCGCCGCCCTGGCCGACCCCGATCCAGCTCTTCACCGTTCAGCTCAACTAGGCCCGGACAGGCGCCCCGCCCCCCTTGGCGGACAATGAACCCTGTCTGTTTGATGAGCTGAACGAGCTGACTGATGATTACGAGACGATCCTGGCTGACCGGCGCCGGCGCGCTGACAGCCGCAAGCCTGACGCCCGGCTGGGCGCAGGCCAGCCGCGCGCTGACCCAGCGCGCCCCCGACGCCCTGACCGGTACGGTCTTCAATCTGGATATCGCCCGCACGCCCTTCCGCGTGGATGGCCGCCGCGATGAAGCGATCACGGTCAATGGCGGCGTGCCCGCCCCACTCTTGCGCTGGCGCGAAGGCGATGAGGTGACGCTCAATGTCACCAACCATCTCGATGTGGACAGCTCCATTCACTGGCACGGCATTCTCCTGCCGTTCCACATGGATGGCGTTCCGGGCGTGAGCTTTCCCGGCATCCGCCCCGGCGAGACCTTCACCTATCGCTTCCGCCTGCGTCAGTCGGGCACCTATTGGTATCACAGCCATTCCGGGCTGCAGGAGCAGGAAGGGCTTTACGGCCCGATCATCGTCGATCCGGCCCATCATGATCCGGTCGGCTATGACCGCGAGCATGTGCTGGTGCTGAGCGACTGGACCTTCCTGTCGCCCGAGGCGCTGTTCAACCGGCTCAAGACCAATCCCGAAAGCCTGAACTATAATCACCGCACGGTCGGTGATCTGGTCCGCGACATGAGCGAGGATGGCGCACGCGCCGCCCTGTCTGATCGCGCCATGTGGGGCCAGATGCGCATGAAGCCCACCGACATCTCCGATGTGGGCGGGGAGACCTATACCTATCTCGTCAACGGCAAGGGACCGGACAGCAACTGGACGGGCCTGTTCGAGCCGGGCGAGCGGGTGCGCCTGCGCATCATCAACGCCTCGGCCATGACGATCTTCAATCTGCGCATCCCGGGCCTCGCGATGAGCGTGGTTCAGGCCGATGGCCAGAATGTCCAGCCCGTCGAAACCGACGAACTTCAGATCGGCGTGGCGGAAACCTATGACGTGGTGGTCACCCCGCGTGAGGACCGCGCCTTCACGATCATGGCTGAAAGCATTGAGCGACTGGGCTACGCCCGCGCCACTCTGGCCCCGCGCGAAGGCATGACGGCTGAGGTTCCCGAGCTGCGTCCCACCCCGCTTCTGACCATGCGCGACATGGGCATGGATCACGGGTCTATGGGGCATGGTTCAATGAGCGGAGACGGCATGGACCACAGCGCCATGGGTCATGACGGCATGAACCACGGGTCTATGGATCACGGCCAGATGGATCATTCCGCGCATTCCGGTCATTCCGCCATGGCGATGGAGGACAGCGCGCCTGTCACCCACAACCATACTGAGGGGCCGGGCGTCGCCAATCTCAACATGGCGCCGATCAGTCGCCTCGATGAGCCGGGGATCGGGCTGGAAGATGTGGACCATCGCGTCCTCACCTATTCCCAGCTGCGCAGCCTGGACACCAATCCCGACCTCCGCGCGCCGGGGCGTGAGATGCAGATCCATCTCACCTCCAACATGGAACGATATATGTGGTCGTTTGACGGCGTGCGCTTCACCGAGATCGACGCGCCCATCATCTTCCATGAAGGCGAGCGCCTGCGGGTCTCTCTGGTGAACGACACCATGATGCCCCACCCGATCCACCTTCACGGCATGTTCTTCGAGCTGGTCAACGGTGGCGGCGATCACAAACCGCGCAAGCACACCGTGATCGTCAAACCGGGCGAGCGTCTGGCCTTTGACGTCACGGCAGACGAGCCGGGCGACTGGGCCTTCCACTGCCACCTCCTGTACCACATGCATGCAGGCATGATGCAGGTCGTCTCGGTGCGCCCGGGTCCGATGGATCATTCAAGCCATCAGGGTCACTCGGCCCATCAGAGCCATTCCGGGCATCACCAGACGGAAGCCGCGCCAATGGATCATTCCAGCCATTCCGGACATGGCGGCGGTCATCAGGGCCATCACGCCCCCGCGTCAGAGCCTGAACCGGCGCCCGCGCACCATAACCACCACTCCGGTCACCATGGCGGAGGCGCCCAATGATCCGCTCATTCCTTCTGGGCGCAGCCTGCGCTCTTATCGCCGCCCCGGTCTTCGCTCAGTCTCACGACAGCGGCCATGACGAACCGCTCTGGAACGCCGCGGACCGGTATTTCGACGCCGATGTGATGGCGCAGGCGCGTCATGACGTGCTGCATCATTCGGGCGCCACGAAGCATTCCATGCTGATGCTAGATCGCTTTGAATGGCAGGACGCGGATGGCGAGACCAGCCTGAAATGGGAGGGCGGCGTCTGGACCGGCGGCGATATCAACCGCCTCGTCATGAACTTCAAGGGCGCGTATCTGCCCGACGAGGACAGCTTTGACGGCGGCGAGGTCGAGCTTCTCTACAGCCGCGCCGCGACCCGCTATTTCAACGTCCAGACCGGCCTACGCCATGAATTCGGCCCGGATGAGACCCAGGGTGTGATCGGGATCGAGGGGCTTGCGCCCTACTGGTTCGAGGTGAACGCCCACGCCTATCTGGGCGGAGAGGCGGGCGCCGCCATCGAGGCGGAGGTGGAGTACGAAATCCTCTTCACCCAGCGCCTGATCCTGCAGCCAGTCGTCGAGACACGCTTTGCCTTCGGTGACGCGCCAACGCTCGATCAGGGCACGGGATTTACCGATGTCGAGGCGGGGCTACGCCTGCGCTATGAAATCCGCCGCCAGTTCGCCCCCTATGTGGGCGTCAGCTGGGAGCGCAAGCTGGGCGAAACCGCCAGCCTCGCCCGCTCCATGGGCGATGAGGTGGAGGAAACCGCCCTCCTCGCCGGTGTGCGCATCTGGTTCTAACGAGAAAGGCCCCGGCAATGCCGGGGCCTTTTCATGTCGTGAGGCCTGAGCCTACTTCGCCCGCTCCATCACGCAGACATAAAAGCCGTCCGTGCCGGTGCGGTGCGGGGTGAGCTGGATCGCGCCGAAGCGGCCCTCGAGGACTTTGAGGCGCTCTTGCGCGCCTTCGGCGAGGCGACCGGACTGGGCTATGGCGTCGCTCGCGGGCACGGGCGTGAATTCGGGGTGCGACTCAAGGAAGGCCGCGACGCGGTCTTCGTTCTCTTCGGGCAGGACCGAGCAGGTCACATAGACAAGCCGCCCGCCCGGTTTGACGAAGCGCCAGGCCTTGGACAGAACCTCGTCCTGTTCGGACTGACGGCGTTTGAACGCCTCTTGCTTGAGACGCCATTTGCTGTCGGGGCGACGCCGCCAGGTGCCCGAACCCGAGCACGGCGCATCCATGAACACGCAATCAAGCTTGCCTTCGAGATCGCCCAGCGTTTCGGCTTCCTTGCCGTCGCGCACCTGTACATTGCGCGCGCCCGAGCGTTGCAGACGCGGCCAGATCGCGCGCAGGCGGCGTCCGTCATAATCCCAGGCGTAGAGCTGGCCGGTGTTTTCCATCAGCGCCGAAAGAGCCAAAGTCTTGCCGCCCGCGCCGGCGCAATAGTCAAGCACCTGCGCGCCCTTGATATCGCCCGCCGCCAGCGCGGCGAGTTGGGAGCCGATATCCTGCACCTCGACCCAGCCCTTGCCGAAAGCGGGGATGCTTTCCGCCCCCGGCGCCTTGGCGCGCGGATCGGTTTCGGGGATGCGCAAGCCATCAAGCGTCAGGTCCGAGACTTCAATGGTTTTGATCTTGGAGGACACCGCGCCGAAGGCCTTGTCCGGCTCGGCTTTCAGACGGTTGACCCTGAGATCCACCGGCGCCCGACCCGCCATGGCCTGACCTTCGGCGGCGGCATCCGCGCCATAGGCGCGCTCAAAACTCGGCCCCAGCCATTCAGGCACATCGGCGAGGATGTGAAGCGGCGTATCCTCAGGCGCGCCGTTTGACAGGCCCGCAATCTCGGCCTCGGTCAGCGGATCGGGCGCATGCTCATCGCCCTCAAAAGTCGCAGAGATGGCAGTTGCATCCATGCCCCAGGCATAGCTGAGCGCGCCCAGCACCAGCGCGCGCGGCGTATCCTCGCCCATCACATGGCGCAGAAAGCCCCGGCGGCGCAGCGCGTCCAGCACCAGGCCCGACATCCAGGCGCGATCGCCCGACCCCGCAAAGCGGTGCGCCTTGCCCCAGTCACGCAGGGCGTCCTTCACCGGCTGGTGCCGGTTCATGACCGCGTCGAGCACTTCAATGGCGCCGGCGATCCGTCCTGCGTCACGCATGGGGTAGTCTCTCTTTTCTTTGGCCCTGCGGGCCGTTGTCAGTTCGGCCTCGTCGGCCGGCGCGCGGTCGCGCTTGCGGAGCAAAGCTCCGGGGGAGCGCCCTGATACACAGGCGCGGCGCAAGTTTCACGCGCTTCCCTCATCACGTCAAAAGCCCGGCGGCAAGGCCCGGCATGATCCCAAGGGAAGCTTTAACGCTGAACCTGTTCAAATTCAGACCTGAAAGACACATAATCGAGCGTGCCCGCCCCTCCACCTGGCGAACGCGCTCAGGACGGAGACGAGACAATGCCCAAATACGCCGCCTTCGCCGCCCTCCACGCCCCCGGCTCTCCCCTTGTGCTGTTCAATGCCTGGGATGCAGGCAGCGCCCTCGCCATCGAGCGCTCCGGCGCCAAGGCCATCGCCACATCGAGCTGGGCGGTCGCCGCCGCGCTTGGTTTCGAGGACGGGGAATCCCTGCCGCTCGAATGGCTGGAACGGATCACCCGCCGCATGGCCAAGACCATCTCCGTGCCGCTGACCGTCGATATCGAGACCGGCTATTCGGAAAACCCTGCCGAGGTCGCCGACCACGCCTTGCGCGTGCGCAATACCGGGGCTGTCGGCATCAATATCGAGGACCGGGATCGCAAGACCGCCAGCCCGGTTCTGATCGAGAAATTCACCGCCAAGCTGCGCGCCATTGTCAGCGCCCAGGCCTCAGAAGGCGAACCGCTCTTCATCAACGCCCGCAGCGAAGTCTTCTTTGATCCAGAAGACCCCAGCCATCACAGCGAACGGATCCATCATGCGGTGGAGCGCGCCCACGCGTATGTGGATGCGGGCGCGGACGGGGTTTTCTTCCCCGGTCTCAAGGATCCCGACCTCGTCGCGAAACTGGTCGAGCGGATCGGCGCGCCCATCAATGTCATGGTGGGCGATATGGATCAGCTCCGGATCATGAAAGAGGCCGGCGCGCGGCGCCTGAGCTTCGGCCCCGCCCCCTATATCGCGGCCATGGAGATGCTGACCGAGCGCTCTCGCGCGGCGCTGGCGCTCTGAGCCCGATACAAAAAAGCCCGGCGAACGCGCCGGGCTTTTTCGTTCAGGACCAGTCCCATGCCTAGGACGGCGTGGGATAGTTCGGCGCTTCGCGAGTAATCGTCACGTCATGCACGTGGCTTTCCTTCAGACCCGCATTGGTGATGCGCACGAACTCGGCCTTCTGCTGGAAGTCCTTGATCGTCCTGGCGCCGGTATAGCCCATGGCCGCACGCAGACCGCCCACCATCTGGTGCAGGATCGGCGCGACCGGGCCCTTGTACGGCACCTGGCCTTCAATGCCCTCTGGCACAAGTTTCATGCGGTCGGTGACTTCCTTCTGGAAATACCGGTCCGCCGAGCCGCGCGCCATGGCGCCGACAGAGCCCATGCCACGATAGGATTTGTAGGCCCGCCCCTTGTAGAGGAACGTCTCGCCGGGCGCTTCCTCGGTGCCCGCGAGCATCGAGCCCATCATCACGCAATCGGCGCCCGCCGCGATGGCCTTGGCCAGGTCGCCGGAATACTTGATCCCGCCATCCGCGATGATCGAGCCGTCAAACCCGTCGGCTGCGCGGCGGCATTCCATGATCGCGGTCAGCTGGGGCACGCCCACGCCCGCGACAATGCGGGTGGTGCAGATCGAGCCCGGGCCGATGCCCACTTTCACCGTGTCCGCACCCACATCAAACAGGGCGCGCGCGCCGTCATAGGTGGCCACATTGCCCGCCACGACCTGGGTCGAGTTCGACGCGGCCTTGATGCGCCGAACCTGCTCGAGCACCGAGGCGGACATGCCATGCGCGGTGTCGATGACGACCGCGTCCACGCCCGCATCGATCAGCGCCTGGGCGCGTTCAAAGCCGGCGTCGCCCACCGTGGTGGCCGCCGCGACGCGCAGACGGCCGTGCTCGTCCTTGGCGGCGTTGGGATAGGCTTCGGCCTTGACCATGTCCTTGACGGTCATCAGACCGACGCAATGGCCCTCATCGTCCACAACCAGCAGGCGCTCGATGCGGTGCTTGTGCAGGAGACGACGGGCTTCGCCCTGATCCACGCCCGGCTTCACCGTCACCAGACCCTCATGGGTCATCAAAGAGGAGACCGGCTGGTTCATGTCATCGGCGAAGCGGACATCGCGGTTGGTGATGATGCCCACCAGCTTGCCGTTCACGCCCTCGCCGCCCTCGACGACCGGGATGCCGGAAATCTTGTGATGGTTCATCAGCGCCTGAAGCTCGGCCAGGGTCGCCTTGGGCGAGATGGTGATCGGATTGACCACCATGCCGCTTTCATACCGTTTGACCCGGCGGACTTCTTCGGCCTGCTCTTCATTGGTCAGATTGCGGTGGATCACGCCGATACCGCCATCCTGGGCCATGGCGATCGCCAGACCGGCTTCGGTCACCGTATCCATGGCGGCCGAGAGGATGGGAATGTTCAGGGTGATGGACGGCGTCAGCCGGGTCTGCACCAAAGCGTCAGCGGGCAAAACCTCAGACGAACCGGGCTGCAAGAGCACGTCGTCAAAGGTAAGCCCCTCGCGAATCTGCATGGGGAGGCCTCCTTGTCTCTTGCGGGGCCGCTTTAGCAGGTTTGAGCCTGAGCGCAAGGCTGTTTAGCCGCATCCCACCATGGATTGCTCCATATCGCGCACGGCGTTATGGTAAACCAACCTGAGCGCGAAATTCGCGCATTCCCCTGTCAGGTATAAGGAATTTTGCATGCGACGCGTTGCGGTGATTGACGATGACCCGGTCGAGATGACAATTCTGTCAGGTCTCGCCGAGCACGTCCCCGGTTCTTTCGAGTTTGACCATTACAGTTCAGTCAACGCCTTCTGCGAAGACAGCAAGGCCTCCGGATACGACCTTGTCTTCCTGGACCGACGGGTTCCGCCCCATAGCGACTATGTGGAAAGCCTGCCGGTTCTGGAAGGGTGCGGCTTTGAAGGCATCGTGGTGATGCTCACCGCCCGTCGCCTCGGCCCGGGAAAGCCCAAAAGTCGGCTGCGCCTTCTGGGCCCCTATGAGAAGCTCGACATCCAGGACCCCGAGGTCATGGAATACCTTCTGAACGGTCGTCCGGCGCCAGGTCTGTAGACTAGGCTTTCGCGCTGACCGGTTCCGGCCCGGTCCACGTATCGCGCACCTCGCGATAGAGCGGGTCCGGCACAAGGTTCAGACGCGCCCGCGCCTCTTCCAGCGGCAGATGCAGATACTGGGTCAGGTCCGTGGTCACCAGGTCCCGGCTTTCCCGCGCCATGCGCCTGGCGTTCGCCATCATGCGCCCCACGGGCCATTGCCAGATCTCCGAGCGGATTCGCAACCCCGCGAACATGCCCAGAAGGCGGGAACCGCGTGTGCCGTTCTGATTGCCGTTGAAGGTCAGCAAGAGCGCTTCGCCCAGCGGGTCCCGACCATAGCCTGTGAGGACATGGTGCAGGTCATGCGCCAGATGCAGCGTGTAGGTCATCGACGCAAACTCGGGATACTCCGCCTCAAGCTGGGCATAGAGCTCCGGCGCATTCTCGACCGCCGCCTCGTGCACGCCGAGCGGATTGAGATTCTCACTGTCCAGATAATGCAGATAGGCGGCGGCGAAGGTGCCGCGCCCGTAGGATTCCAGCGTCTTGCGATCCAGCATCACATCGGCGAACCGGGTCCGGTCCTCGATCTGGCTGCGACCGAAATCGGAATTGGCGAACCGGTTGACGATATGGCCCATGGAGCGCCCGTTCACCGCCCGGAAAAAGGCGAAGACATAGCGCGTGTCATCCCGGTCCCCGACCAGCCCCCAGAAGGCCTTCCAGGCGCGGATCGGGTTGAAGGGCTCCCACGGATAGGGCGGGCATGCCGTCTGCTGGTCTGTCATGTCGATCCTCCCGGCGGTCTTTTCCATACCGCCCTGCATGGGAGTATCCACATATGAATGAAAACGCCAAGCCAAAAGTGAACGGCGTTTACTTTTGTTCGGGCGCGCCCTTGGTCTCCGGTCTGAAACCGGTGGCGAGCAGGAAGGTTTCCGCACTTTCCGACCGGCTGGCCGGCGGCTTGTAATGGCGCACCTTCTCGAACCGGTGCTTGAGAAGGTCCAGCAATTCACCCGTCGCGCCGCCCTGAAAGACCTTGGCGATGAACCCGCCGCCGGGCTTGAGCACATCCAGGGCGAAATACGCCGCCGTCTCCACCAGCGCGACAATGCGCAAATGGTCCGTGGACTTGTGCCCGGTCGTCCAGGGCGCAAGGTCGGAGATCACCAGATCGGCCGGCCCGCCCAGCGCGGCCTTCAGCTTGTCCTCGGCGCCCTCTTCGGTGAAATCGAGCTGCATCAGGATGGCGCCCGCGATCGGTTCGATCTCCAGAAGGTCAACGCCGGCGACATGTTCGGCGCCGCGCTTGAGCGCGACCTGAGTCCAGCCGCCCGGGGCCGCGCCCAGATCCGCCACCCGCATGCCGGGCTTGATGAGGCCGAACTTGTCATCGAGCTCGATCAGCTTGTAGGCCGCACGAGAGCGATACCCCTCCTGCTTGGCGCGGGCCACATAGGGGTCATTGAGCTGTCGCTCTAGCCAGAGCTTGGAGGAGTATTTGCGGCCCCGCGCGGTTTTTACGCGCGTTCGGAACTGCTTGGCCGAGCGGGCGTCCCCGCCCTTTGTGACAGGGCCGGACCGGCGGCGGCGACGTTCGGGTTCGCCCTCGCCGTTTTCGTCATCCTTGCTCATGGCCGTCTCTCTTCCCGGTTTCAGATGTGGCGGCGTCCGCCCGTTTGCCGGCGCCCCGGCGTCCGCGGCGACGCTTGGGACGCATCAGGTTCAGCAGCATGCCTTCGCGCAGCCCCCTGTCGCCCACCCGGACGCGCTCTGTGGGCCAGGCTTCCATCACCGCTTCATAGATGGCGCAGCCTGCAAGCACCAGATCAGCGCGGTCATGCCCGATGCAGCCCTCCCGCGACCGGCCGGCGCGATCCTGCGTGGCGAGGCGCTGACAGGCGGCGTGGGCCTCTTCAGTGGTCATCCACATCCCGTCGACCCTGTCGCGCATATAGCGCGTCAGGTTCAGATGCACCCCCGCCACCGACGTGACCGTGCCGGACGTGCCCACCATGTGGGCGCGCCCCGCCTCGAAGACCGGTCGCAAGCGCCGCGCGCCCTTGGGCGGCTTGAGATGCTTGTGCGCATACGCCTTCATCTGGCCGTACCATTCAGCCCGGGCGGCGTCATCGGCCTTCCTGGGTTCGGGGAAGCGTTCAGACAGCGTCACCACGCCCAGCGGCATGGAGGACCAGCCGCGCAGCGGCGGACGTCCGCCGCTGTCATAGCCGCCTCGATTGCGCCACTCCGCCAGATCCACCCAGCACAGCTCGGTGGATCCGCCGCCAATATCGACGACGACAGCCGCATCCATGCTTTCATCAAGCAGGTCCAGACTGCCCTGGACCGCAAGACGCGCCTCTTCCTCCGGCCCGATGATCTCCATATCAAGACCGGTCTGGGACTTCACGCGCTCCAGAAAAAGCTCGCCATTCTTGGCCTGTCGACAGGCCTCGGTGGCGATGGCTCGCATCTTGGTGACATTGCGCCGCTTGATGCGTTCGGCGCAGACGCCCAGCGCCTCCACGGCGCGATCCATCGCCGCTTCCGAAAGCTCGCCTGACGCCGTGATCCCCTCGCCCAGACGGACAATGCGGGAATAGGCGTCAACGACGCGGAACCCGCCCCGCGTCCGCCGCGCCAACAACATGCGGCAATTATTCGTGCCCAGATCGATGGCCCCGTAGATCGGGTCCTGGCGGGCGGATTTCCGGCCTCGATTCGGGCGCTGGCGCGCTGGCTCCGAGCCGGCCGCGTCCTTCGCCATGGTTTTCGTCCTCATCGCGCCCGCGGCGATCCTGCAGCGCGCCGGTATGGGCGCCGGCTGACAGGCCTGAGGCGGGCGATACTTCAGTTTGACGTTAAGGATAGCTCGCCTTTCACGCTTGTGAAAGCGCAGAACCCGGCTCTGACAGCGTCAGGCACTGGAATTGCATGTGCTGGCTACTACATTGACGGTCCCGAATTCAGGAGGTCCGGCTTGCGTGAGGCCAAGTTCACAATCGGCGATGTGGTGCGCCACCGTCTGTTCCCGTTCCGGGGCGTGATATTTGACGTCGACCCGGTGTTTGCGAACACCGAGGACTGGTGGCTGTCGATCCCTGAATCGCTGCGACCGGACAAGGACCAGCCCTTCTATCACCTGCTGGCGGAAAACGAGGACGGCCATTACGAGGCCTATGTCTCTGAAGGCAATCTGCTGCCCGACGCCGAGAACGGCGCAGTGGGCCATCCTGACACGGTAGAGATCTTTGAAGGGTTCGACGGCCAGCGCTACACGCTGAAAACCGGCGGCTTCGCGCCCAACTGATCACGCCGCGGCCCATCGAAGGCGCGCGCCGCTCAAGAAAAAGGGGCGCCTGACAGCTCAGGCGCCCCTTCTTGCGTCGAGGTCGGGACCTACTGCCCGACGGTCTCGGGCGCGGCCGGCGCAGTCAGCGGGACCGACGGCGTGGTCTGGGCCGCCATCATGCGCTCCAGCTCGGCCAGCGCGCGCTCCAGCTGGTTGTCCCGTCCGGCATTGGTCGCCACCGGGTCGAGATGAATCTCGATATCCGGGGCAACGCCTTCATTCTCCACGCGCCACTCGCCGTCAGGCGTGTAGAAGCGGAAGTAAGGCACCACCAGCGAGCCGCCATCCACAAGGCCTGGATTGGTGGAGATGCCGATCAGGCCGCCCCAGGTCCGGGTGCCGATGAGCGGCCCGATCTCGCGACGGCGGAAGGAATACGGCAAGAAATCCCCGCCCGAACCCGCGTCCTGGTCGATCATCATGACCTTCGGGCCATAGTGAGCGCCGAACGGCGTGTTGTAGGGCAGTTGATCGCCCCGGCTGAGCCAGCCCGCCAGATGGAAGGGTGACAGCACGTCGGTGATGTAATCCGCCGCCTGGCCGCCGCCATTGGAGCGCTCATCAAAGATCAGCGCCTGCTTGTTGGCCTGGGCGTAGTACATGCGGTTGAAGAAGTCATAGCCGGCGCCTGCCGTATTGGGCAGGTAGATGTAGCCGACACGACCATCGGTCGCTTCGTCCACGGCCTGGCGGTTGGCCTCGATCCAGCCCCACAGACGCAGGGCGTTCTCGTTGCCCACCGGTTCGACAATGATGTCGCGCGCATTCCGACCATTCGCCGTATCCGCAACGGTAAGGGTGATCTGGTTATCCACCGTGCCTTGCAGCAGGGCGTGGATGTTGTCCGACGCGGTCAGATCCTGTCCGTTGATGGCCAGGATGAAATCACCGGCCGAGACATCCAGACCCGGAGACGCCAGAGGCGCGGTCAGGAACGGATTCCAGGATTCGCCGGAATAGATCCGCGCAATGCGATACCGTCCGCCTTCCAACGTGAAATCAGCGCCGAGAAGTCCGCCGGGAACGCCCTGCTCACGATGGACGTCGCCGCCGCCGGTCCGGTTATGGCCAACCTGGAATTCGCCGATCATGTCGACCATCAGCGCGTTCAGGTCCTCACGACGGCCCACATGGGCCAGGAGCGGCTCATAGCGTTCGCGCACGCCCTGCCAGTCAAGACCGTGCAGGTCCGGATCGTAGAAATAGGCCGCTTCCATGCGCCAGACTTCATCGAAGATGTGCGCCCATTCCGCGCGCGGATCGATGCGAAGACGCATGCCCGAGGTGTTCAGCCCCTTCAGCTCGAGGCTCGCTCCGGTTTCAGAATGCGCCCAGCCGCCCTCATTGCGGTCAACCAGAATCGTGGAGCCATCCTGGCTGAGAATGAACTGGTTGACGCCGCTTGCCAGTTCGGAGGCTTCCTTTTCCTCGAAATCAAACCGCATCAGGCGGTTCTGCGCGTTCGGGCTTTCTCCGGGCGGCGTGTATTCCGCACCCGGCTGGGCCAGATCTAGGAACAGCAGCGAGCCATCCTTGGCGACGCCGAGATTGGCGTAATTGCGCTCGGCCACCGGCAGCGCCACGATCCGGTCCGACAGGCCGGCCGCATCCACGCGCGTTGCGGCGGCGACGTCCGAATCGTCGTCATCAGACCCGTTCGAGCCGTCATCGGCGTTTTCATCGCCCGTGCCCGGCAGGAGCGGCGAGTCGCCGTTCGCTGCAAGGACCGCCGCGTAGAGGCCGTAACGCACCGGGCGTTCGCGGGTTTGCATGTTCAGCCCGACCTGTTGCGGGCCCACATTCGTGGAGGCCGCGAAGTACAGATAGGCCCCATCGCGGGAGAAGGCCGGCGCGCCGACATCCGCCATGCCGTCAGACACGGTGATCCGGGTTCCGTCCTCCAGATTGTACAGCACGAGGTCGCGCAGGAAGTTGGCCTGCTCGAGCGTGTAGGCGAGCCAGCGCCCGTCCGGGCTGACGGCCGTCTCGAAACCGGACCGGCGCACCTCGGTGGCCACTCGCGTCGAGCGACCGGTCTCAAGGCTCAGGACATAGAGGTTGAGCAGATGGTCGGTGTAGACGATCCGGTTCGTCTCCGGCGTCCATGACTGCAGGAAGTAGAAGGAATCCTCTGCACCGCCGAGCGAGAGCGTTCGCGGGCTCTCAAAGCCCCGCTGATCGACAACCGTGAGCTGCTGGGCGCCGCCGGCATCCGTGATATAGGCTACGCGATTGCCGTCCGGAGACCAGATGGCGGTGTATTCGCGTACGCCGGACGTGCTTGACACATTGCGGGTGGAGCCTTCGTCCAGCGGCACCGAGAACACCTCGCCGCGCGCCGTGATCAGCGCACGCTGACCGGTCGGCGACAGGGCTGCGGACTGGATGGTGCTGGCGGCGTTTTCCCAACGCGGCGCCAGCTGGGGCAGATCGGCGTTCAGGGATACGCGAATCTCGCTGACCTGACCGGTGGCGACATCATAGCGCTTGAGACGGCCGCCCGCCTCAAAGACCAGGGTCTGGCCGTCAGAATCCATCCAGCGGATGTCCCAGGGCGCCTCGTCATGCAGACGGGTGCGCTCACCGGTTTCGGGATCATAGCTGTAGAGGGCGAGCTGTTCGCCATCCACATCCGAGAGATAATAGACCAGGTCGCCGACCCAGATCGGGTAGAATTCATTGATCCGGTCGCTCTCCAGAAGCGTCGAGCTTTCCCGGTCGGCGGAGAGGATGCGGATGGTGCCGGTGGAGCCGCCGCGGTGGATCCGCCAGCCCGAGCCGCCATCTGTGAAGAAGGAATGGGCCAGACGCGTCGGGTGATAGGCCAGGCGGCCATCTGCGCTCATGTCGCCGATCACGAAACGGGCGTCCATTTCCTTGCGCGGATAGCCTTCGCCCGGCGCGATCGACCAGAGCTGGTCGGAGCGTCCGTGATTGACCTCGCGATGGGAGGCGAACAGGACGCGTCCGTCAGGCGACCAGCCCGTGACCTGATCATTGCCCGGATGCCAGGTGAGCCGCTGGGGCTGACCGCCCGTGATCGGCATCACATAGACGTCCTGATTGTTCTCATAATCGGCGGTGAACGCCACCATCGTCCCGTCGGGGGAGATGTGCGGCGAGCGCTCGTCGGCCGCATGGGAGGTCAGACGAACCGGATCACGTCCGTCCAGCCCGGATCGCCACAGATCGCCGGCGTAGACGAAGACCAGCGTGTCTCCGTGAACAGCTGGCATGCGCAGCATCAAGGTCTGATCGTCCTGGGCCGAGGCGGCGGACGCCGCAAGGCCCAGAGCAGCGGCGGCAACCCCGCCGATAAGATGTTTCATGGTGGTCTCCCCTAGCGCATATCGTTGGATGCACGCGATGCGCCGCCCTCTTAAGGCAGCCTTATGCGGCAAGTTTGCCCACGCCAATGGGGGACGCAAGGAAAGAAAGATGACCAAACAGAAAGGAAAAAAGTCCGTACAAGGTGCTGTCTTTCAGGATCGCGGACGCTGCAAACCCGCCCCTCAACCGCTGTGAATCCGGTGAAGACCGCCAAGGCCCGCTGCCGCAAGCCCATGCAAGAAGGGCCGCGCGCGAGCGTTCGCGGCGGCCCTGATCCTCACGGCGTTCAGACTCGCGCCCGTCGCTTCTAGCCCTCGTAACGGACCACTTTCTGCTCGATCGCGCCGAAGATGGACTTGCCGTCCTTGTCCAGCATCTCGATGCGCACGGTGTCGCCCGGGGTCATGAACGGGGTCTTCGCGGCGCCGTCATAGATCGTCTCGATCATGCGGATCTCGGCAATGCAGGAATAGCCCTTGCCGCCTTCCGCGACCGGCTTGCCGGGACCGTCGTCCAGCTTGTTGGAGATGGTGCCCGACCCGACGATGGAGCCCGCCGACAGCGGACGAGTTTTCGCGGCGTGTGCGACCAGCTGGGCGAAGTCGAAGGTCATGTCGACCGCGCATTCGGGTTCACCGAACTTGTTCCCGTTCAGCCAGGAATGAAGCGGCAGGTGCACCTTGCGGCCATCCCAGGCGTCGCCCAGCTCGTCCGGCGTCACCGCGACCGGTGAGAAGGCGCTCGGCGGCTTGGACTGGAAGAAACCAAAGCCCTTGGCGAGCTCGCCCGGGATCAGCCCGCGCAGGGAGACGTCATTGACCAGCATGATCAGACGGATCTGCTTGGCGGCGTCGTCCGCGCTCAGCCCCGCCGGGCCGTCACCGGTGATGACCGCGACTTCGGCTTCAAAGTCACAGCCCCAGCTGTCATCGCCCAGCGGAATGTCCTGACGCGGCGCCAGGAACTTGTCCGAGCCGCCCTGATACATCAGCGGATCGGTCCAGAAGCTGTCGGGCAGCTCCGCGCCGCGCGCCTTGCGCACGAGTTCCACGTGATTGACGTAGGCCGAGCCGTCCGCCCACTGGAACGCCCGCGGCAGGGGCGACAGAGCTTCGCGCTCATGGAAGCGCTCGCGCGGGATGGATTCGCGTTCGAGCTCATCGGCCAGCGAGCGCAGGGCCGGCTCCTTGGTCTCCCACGCATCGAGCGCGGCCTGCAGGGTCGGCGCGATATGGCTGGCGTCCGCGCACCAAGCGAGGTCCTTGGAAACGACCACCAGGCGGCCGTCGCGTTTTCCATTGTTCAGCGTGGCGAGTTTCATGAGGGGAGCTCTCCGCTAGTGTTGCCGGCGACGCCACAGCGCCACCGGATGCAGTCATTCAGGTCAGGCCGGTGCGCGAAGCCTATTTCGCCTTCGGCTTCCAGCTGTTCACATAGTCCAGATTCTCGACACGCGATGCGCCCTCGCCCACATCCAGCGGGTCGCGAGTGTCGATCATCACGGCGTATTCGTCGGTCGCCGGCTTCTTCTGCTCGAGCATGTTGGCCAGCGCCTTGGGGTGCGGGCCATGGGTAAAGCCCGCCGGGTGGAAGGTCATCATGCCTGCATCGATATTGTCGCGGCTGAAGAAGTCGCCGGCATGGTAGAACAGCACTTCATCATAATCGTCATTATTGTGGAAGAACGGCACTTTCAGCGCGCCCGGATCGGTCTCGAACGGACGCGGGGCGAAGGTGCAGACCACGAAGCGATCGGACAGGAAGGTGGTGTGCGCGCTCGGCGGCAGATGGTAGCGATGGCTCATCAGCGGCCGGATATGACGCACATTCAGGCGCACCGGATGCAATTCGCCATGCCAGCCCACCGCATCAAGCGGATTGTAGGGATAGGTGATGGTGGAGACCTGACCGCGTTTCTTGATCAGCACCTTCCACTCATGGTCCTCATCGGACTGTTGCGCCTTGAAGGCGTCATCCATGGCGGGCACGTCGAACATGGCCGGGTCGAACACGGCGTGCGGACCGACAAGGCCCTTGTCCGGCAGGGTGTAGTGGGTGTTGGTGGCTTCCACCATCAGCACCAGGGTCGGCTCTGACGGGGACAGGCGCCACAGCGTGCCGCGCGGCAGCACGATGTAATCGCCCGCCTCATACTCGAGATGACCGAAATCGCAGAACAGCGAGCCCGCGCCGCGATGGATGAACAGAAGCTGGTCGCCATCGGCGTTGCGCGCCAGCGTGGTCATCGGCTCGGCAAGCGACCAGAACCGGATGTCCGTAGCGTTGTTGAACAGCACGGAGGCGGACTCCCACGGCGTGTTCTGCGCCGCGCCCAGCTTGTTCAGGTCAAAGGCGCGCGGCTGCAGCGGGCCCTCGAAATTGACCCAACCGGTGGGCGGACGCTTGTGGTGCAGGAAGGCGGCGGGGCCGAAGAACCCCTCCTTGCTCATCTCCCGCTCATAGGTGCCTTCGGGCATGTCGGCGTGAGCCTGACGCGAGGCGTTCCCTTCCACACGGGATGCGTAAATCCATTTGCGAGCCATGAGGCGCTCCCTGACTGGCGAAAACCGTATCTCCGACAAGATAGTTACATTTGAAACTAAATGGAAGGCGTTCGGCGGAGCTGAATCCATGGAAACAGTGCAAACAGGATTTGCCCGAACAGTCCGAGCGCTCCGGCCAGGCTTGTCCAACGGATCACCTGGTCGGTCAGGCTGCGGTCGAACGCCAGCTTGCCCAGAGCCAACTCCGCGATCATGAGACAGGTGAAGGCCACCGCGCCCATGACAAGACCTGCCGCCGGAGTGGCGGCAGGCATGCGCCGGGTCAGGGCATGTGAAGTCAGCCAGCACGCGCCAAGCATGACCGGAAGCTCGAGCAGCACCGCGCCCAGCTCACCCAGAACGGGGGAGACCAGAAGAACGCGGAGACTGCCCAGACCGAACCCGATCGCAAAGACGATCACAAAATAAACAAGACCGGCACGGACGGCCTGTCTCATCGCGCCTAGTCCTCATCCCCATAGACCGAGACCACGGGATCAGACCCGGGGGTCCAGCTGGCGCGATACATGCCGGACGTGTTGAAGGCCCAATGCGGGCCGTCATTGGCCAGGATCACCACCCCGCCATCACCCCCCATGGCGGTCAGGTCCTGCATGATGACCGAATCGAGGGCGTCGTCCGCATCCTGCCCGCTCTCGATATAGGTGCAGATGCGGGCCGCCACATTCAGGCGGATGAAGTATTCGCCCGTACCGGTGGCCGAAACGCCGCACTGGGGCGTGGCGTAGGTGCCGGCGCCAATGATCGGGCTGTCGCCCACCCGGCCCCAGCGCTTGGCGGTCGTGCCGCCCGTGGACGTGCCCGCCACGATCTCGCCGGTCGCATCGCGCGCGACAACGCCCACAGTGCCGAAAGCATGCTCACGCTCCATCAGATCAAGCGCGCCTTCCCGAATGGGTTCGGGATCCGGGGCGCCTTCGGGGCGGGGCGGAACAGGCAGGCCCAGCTGACGCACTGCGCGCACCATCGAGGCCCAGCGGCGCTCGGTGAAGAAATAGGAATTGTCGACCAGTTCGAGATCCTGGTCCGCGGCGAAGGCCTCTGCGCCCTCGCTCTGCAGCATCACATGCGGGCTGTTCTCGAGCACCGCACGGGCCAGCGAGATCGGGTGGCGCACATTGGTGACGCCAGCCACCGCGCCAGCCTGCATGTCCGAGCCGCGCATGATGGAGGAATCAAGTTCGTTGCGACCGCCGGATGTGAACACAGCGCCGCGCCCGGCATTGAATTTCGGGTCATCCTCAAGGGTGTGGATGACCGCCTCGACCGCATCCATGGCGCTGGCGCCGTCAGCCAGCATCTCTCCGCCCAGCCGGATGGCCGCATCCAGCGCTTCGCGATAGGCGGCTTCGGTCTCTGCATCCATGTCGCCGCGTTCAATGACGCCAGCGCCGCCATGCAGCACGATCGCCCAGTCTTCCGCCTGGTCCTGCGCCATCGCCGCTCCGCTCGCCAGAACCCCAGCACATACGCTCATCAAAAGACGCCGCATCAGTCTCTCCCCGGTCTGTTTGACGCTGAGAGGACCAGCTTGTCTGACCGATGGCAAGCATTCTGCGCGCAAGCCGGGCTCAAAATACGAAAGGCGAGGTCCCCCGACCTCGCCTTTCTCCGCACGATCAAGCTGCTGCAGTCTAGCTTAGTCGTGGCTGGGTCAGCATGTTGATGCGGCCAAGCGCATACTGGGATTTTTCACCGAAGAGCGCGCTGCGCGAGACAAGGCGATTGAGCTTGGCCGCCGTATCCATGCACAGGGCGCGGGCGTGATCGGCGGACCATTCGCCGACTTCAGCCGACCCGACGGCTTCCTCGATCAGATTGAGCGGATGCATGCGCTCTTCGGCGTCATACATCGTGGCGGTCAGCGAGGTCGGCGCAGAGAAGCCCATCAGATAGGCGGGCGCGCCCATGGCGCCCTCGAGAATGCCTGCGAGATCGGGATGCGCGTAGGCGGACACGCCCGCACGTCGCAGCAGAATCTCGCCCGGACGCGGTTCACAGCCCGGCGCCGGCTGGTGCAAGCCGTTATCGGACATGATCGGTCCGCCCGGATGAAGCTGGACATGCACGATCGACCAGTTCGCAGAGCGGGCTTCAGACAGGATGGATGCGCTGACCTGGGCAATGCGTTCACCCTGCGGATCCGTCCAGGGACGGCCCTCGGCCACGAACTCCATTTGCAAATCCAGGCAGACCAGTACGGGAACACCCAGGCTCATTTTGCTTTCTCCGTCTCCTTGAGCGCAGCCGCAGCCTTGGCGCCGCGTGCCGGCTCCCTCCCCTGTAGCGGCGACGCGCCGCGTTTCACCGATTTGTCGAGCGGACCGGGACGATCCCAATCCCCTTCCGGCCGATCCAGGATCAGCGGATCGGTATCAATGTGCAGCGCTTGGGGGTGAGGCGCCGGGCGCCCCTCCATTTCCGCATACGCCCTATCTGAAAATACGAAGACCCCGCGGTGCTCGCGATGGATGAAGCCGTAGCGCTTCCAGTACGGGATCAGGTGCTCCTGCACATGGCCCACGAATTTGCGGTAGCCCTTGCGCCGGATGATCTCCATGGCCTCGGTCATCATCTGTCGCGCGACCCGGCCCGAGCGGTGCCCCTTGCGCACGCAGACGCGTTCAATCTTGGCGAAATCCGCAAACCAGCGAATACGCAGGCAGCCCAGCGGCTCTCCGCCCGCCTCGCCCAGAAGATGGGTGGCGCCGGCGAGATCGTTGCCGTCAAACTCCTCGTCATACGGGCAGTCCTGTTCCGCCATGTAGACCAGGGCGCGAACCACAGCGATCCGCTGCATGTCTTCCAGGTTACGCGCCACGCGAATGATCACGGGCGGTTCGAATTCCTCTACGCGTGTTCCGTCCATAGCCCCCTCCGACCCTAAGACTTGTTGCTATCGGCAGCCTGGGGCACCCACCCCAGCCAGGCTGCGCCTGACGACGGCGCATCGAGCGCCGCGGTCATCATGCGTCCCTCCCGGCTCATGGGCCGGGCGAACAAGGCCACGTGCGGGAAGGCCCGGCGTCGCGCTTCGGTCACCGCACGCACGACGGCGCGCTTGTCCGCTTCGCTGACGCCGGCCAGGCACCACACGTAAATCGCCGACGCGCGCTCATCGGGAGCGGTCAGCTGATCAAGGTCGGGATTGTCGGGCGACAGGCGCCCGTACATCAGCGCCTCAAAGCCCAGAGCGTTCAGGAACAGCAGGGCGATGAAGCCGCTGGCTTCACCCGCTTCATTACGGCGGATGAAGAAACAGCGCCCGGTGCGCGCCTGACATCCCAGCACGATTTCGGCCGAGGCCAGAGCCCCGCCCAGTGCGGTGACGGCGACTGCAGAGGCGTCTGCTACATCCGAGGGCTCTTCAGAAGATGTAAAGCCATGCCGGGCGAAGATGCGCATGAGTTCAGCGGTCGCTGGCGCATCTGGCCCTTCCAGCCGGTGTTGCTTATCCTGATCGCGCATGAAGCCCCTCATCCAATGTCAGGAATGTTACCGGTTCCCCTCCCTCCTGCGCTTCAGCGAAGACGACATGCCCCCTATTCATCCGCAAAGCGGACGCGTTCATGAGCACTAAGCCGCAACTGTTTGACTGGGACGATCTGCGTATTTTCCATGCGCTGGTCTCCTCGGGGTCCATGAGCAGCGCCGCTCGCAAGCTCGGCATCGGACAGCCAACCGTGAGTCGGCGTCTGGAGCAGCTTGAAACCCGGATCGGCGCCCGCCTTGTGACCCGTGGCGCGGAAGGCGTGGAGCTGACCGCCATCGGCGAGCGCATCTGGGCCCAGGTCCAGATCATGCAATCCACCGCCGGCGACATCGAACGCATCGCCCACCAGGCCGACCGCGCAGACGCTGGCACCGTTCACCTGGCCGCGCCCGAGGGGGTGGCGGGCTACTGGATCGCACGGCAACTGCCCAGCTTTGTCGAGGCGAACCCGGCCATCAATCTGGAGATCAACACGCGGGTGGATGGCGAGCTGGCGCTCGACCAGAGCGACATCTGCCTGCAGATGACCGAATCCAAGCGCATGAGCCATGTGGCAACCGAGCTGGGCACGCTGCACTATGTGCCGTTCGCGGCGCGGGCGTATCTGGACACCTATGGCGCGCCCAAGAGCGTGGCGGACGTGCTCAATCACCGCATCGCCGATCTGGTCAGCTATAGCGCTCAGCAAACGCACTGGCCCAAGGAAGCCAGCGCCATCAAGCAGATGATGAATCCGTCCCTGACGACGGACAACTCACTGGCGCTGGTGGAGGCCGTGCGCGCCGGCACCGCGATCTCGATGATCCCGACCTATGCCGCCAAGGTGCAGCCGGAGCTGGTGCATGTGGATCTGGGGCTCGAGGTCCCGATCACCCTGTGGATGGTTTACCATCCCGACCAGCGTCGGGTGACGCGGGTGCGCAAGGTGCTCGACTGGCTGCGCGAGATTTTCGACGGCACGCGTTATCCCTGGTTCCGCAAGGACTATCTGCCGCCCAGCACCTTCTCCGATGTGGACGTCGTGCATGTGCGTGGCGAACGTCCGCGGCCCAAGGCGCTGGACTAGAGTCTTGGCCCTGTATGCGCGATCAGCAGGCGGAGCAACGCCCAGATCGCGCTGGTGATCACGCTGGCGTAGAGCAGGATCACCAGATCGGGCTGGTAGAGCGCCAGACCGCCCAGCGTCGTGCCGAACAGGCCGGGCACGACCCACAGCAGCACCAGCGCCAGCACGCCGGACATGGCCAGCGGCAGCCACAGGCTGATCTGGCCGAAAAGCCCGGATTTGGCCCGCAAACCGTCGCGCTGGACAAAGGCGCCAATGCTGGCCGCGAGATAGGCCGCCGGCATGAGCAGGAAGAGCAGATAGAGCGATTTCGCGCCCCAGTCCGCGCCAGCCCCCTCATAAGGCTCGCCCAGGGCCAGATTGGTGACGCCATAGAGCAGCGGATAGACTTCGCTGAACCCCATTCCGCCCGACGCATTGACGAGCACGACAACGCCGCGTTGTTGCGCAGGCTCCAGAACCGCAATCGCCTCAAATCCCGGCGTGAGCCCCGTATGCAGCGCATAGCCGCCCTCGAGATCCAGCGCCCAGCCCAGCCCGTAATAGGGCGAAGCGTCGCTGGCCGGGCGCAGCATGTCGGCCTTCGCAGCCGCCGAGATTACATCGTCCTGACCGTTCAGCATCATCGACAGGTAAAGCGCCATGTCCCCGGCGCTTGAGATCACGCCGCCAGAGGGGGCGCTCGCCGCCTCGCCGCCGCTTGTCTGCACGGCGCGACGTCCGAAGAAGAAAGGCTGATGTCCGGTCGCCAGCCCTTCCACCGGCGCGTCGGTCTGGACACGGGTGCTGGTCATTCCGAGCGGGGACAGGATGGACGTGGTGACATAGTCGGCATACGCCTCCCCGCTGACCGCCTCGATCACCGCGCCGAGGATCTGATAGTTCGCATTGGAGTAGGCCCAGCCTGATCCGGGCGTCTGCGCCGGGCCGTCGGCGGCCAGCCGGGCTGCGCGCTGCGCCAGCGTCAGGCCATGGGCGGCCGAATTGCCCTGAACGGTGGAGTATCCGCTGGTATGGCTGAGCAGCTGGCGCAGCGAGATCGGCGCCTGACCCTCAAACGCAGACAGATGCACGGACACCGGGTCATCAAGGTCCAGCGCGCCTCGTTCTCCCAGCTGCACGATCGCGAGGGCCGTGAAGCTTTTCGAGACAGAGCCAATGCGGAACAGGGTCTGCGCGGTGACAGGCGTCTCGCCCCCGCTGCGCGTCATTCCGGCGCCCTCGGCGCGGCTTTCCGCACCGTCCACAACAGCATAGGCGAGCCCCGGCGCGTTCGAACGCTCCATCTGTCGCATAATGAAGCTGTCCAGCGCATCGGAAGTTTGCGCATGCGCTGTCATGCCCAGCGTCAGAACCGCCAGAACCGCCAGAACCGCCGTCAGAATATGCCGCATTACGTCCCCCTGTCCGGCGTCATACTGCACCGCGTCGCCCCAATGGCCAATATCCGAGCGCCGATCATGAAAAACCCCCGGCCAGGGTCTCTGCCGGGGGTTTCAGGATCTGAGTCAGACGATGTCGCCTTACGGCGTCAGGACGACCTTGCCCTTCACCCGGCGCTCGAGAAGATCCTCGAACGCCTTGGCGTAATCTTCCAGCTTGTAGCTGGCGGACACTTGCGGCTTGATCTTGCCCGCCTCGTAGAAGTCAAAGATTTCCTTGAGGTTCTTGGCATTGTCGCGCGGATTTTGTCCCGCCCAGGCGCCCCAGAAGACGCCCTGGATGTTGCGGCTGTTCAGCAGCGCGAGATTGAGCGGGATTTTCGGGATGGGGCCGGAGGCGAAGCCGATCACGAGATAGCGGCCATCCCAACCCGTCGCCCGCAGCGCGGGTTCGGCGTAATCACCGCCCACCGGGTCATACACCACGTCCACGCCCTTGCCGCCGGTCAGCTCCTTGACGCGCGCCTTGAGGTCTTCGGTCGTGTAGTTGATCGTCTCGTCCGCGCCATTGTCGCGACAGAACTGAAGCTTCTCGTCCGAGCTCGCCGCAGCGATCACCTTGGCGCCCATGGCCTTGGCAAGCTGCACGGTGGCGATGCCCACGCCACCGGCGGCGCCCAGCACCAGAACGGTATCGCCTTCCTTCAGACGGGCGCGGTCCTTGAGCGCGTGATAGCTGGTGCCATAGATGGTGGTCAGCGCCGCGCCTTCCTCAAAGCTCATGCTTTCGGGCATGGGCACCACCTGGCTGAAATGCACCGGCACTTTTTCGGCGAAGGCGCCCATCATGGTGGCGGCGATGACGCGATCGCCCTCCTTGACGCCCTGCACCTTCTCGCCGAGGTCGGAAATCACGCCGGCCGCTTCCATGCCCGGCACGAAAGGCGTCGGCGGCTTCATCTGGTAATTGCCCTCGACCAGCAGGATATCGGGGAAGTTCACCCCGGCCGCCTTCACGTCGAGCATCACCATGCCCTCGCCCAGAGGCGGTTCGGGCGCCTCTTCCACCGTGAGGTTCTTGTAAGGTGCGAAATCCTTGCAGACCAATGCGCGCATGAACGGCTCCTCCCTGACTCGTCTGTCTGTTCGAGGGCACGATAGAGCAGCAAGCGTGAGGCGCAAGCAACTCCTTAACCGCTAAAGCGACTGAGACATGTGCGGACCGCCCCATGCAGCGGCCCGCACACCGGCCTCAGACACACCCCCTCTTGCGCGCTGAGGTCTGTCTAGAAGCTGTACCGCACGCCCAGCTCGAGGATATGGCTGGAATTCTCGACATCCAGAGAGGCCGGGATCAGCACAGAATCCGTCTCGGCATCCTTGTAGGCGCGATAGCGGTACCCGGCGTAGAAAGCGGTCGTATCGCTGATGGCGTAGGAGCCGCCCGCCATGGCCTGGAAGAAGGCGGACATTTCCTTGTCATCGACAATGGCGACGCCAGACGGCGAATAATCCACTTTCACTTCAGCAATGCCGACGCCGGCGCCCGCATAAAGCGCGAAGGGCGAGTTCTCGATCGGCAGATCATAATAGCCGTTGATGGCCAGACCGGTGGAGGTCAGGTCGCCCTGGCCGTCCGCCACCAGATCGGAGACGGTCACGCCCAGCGGGGACGAGCCCGTGATCAGCACGGCGGCGTCAGCCGCGCCCAGCGCGGAACCGCCGGCCTGGACGTCCGTGTGCGTGTCCACATCCGCGCCCTGATAGGACAGCTCGGCCTCCACGCGGAACATCTCGTTCAGGCGATAGCCGTATGCGGCGGAGACGAACAGGCCGGAATCAAACTCGGTCGTCCAGCCGACGCCCGTCCCGGCGGGCAGCACCGCGCCGGGCGGAACCGCAACGCCGTCGCCCGTGACGAAGTCACGCGAGAACGCGCCTTCATTATCGCTGTCGGTCTGCATGTTCAGACCAACAGAGCCAGACACGTATTGCTGGGCTGCGGCAGGCGCGGAGAGCGCAGCCAGGGCGGCGAATGACAGAAGCAGAGATTTGGTCATGGGTCATATCCTGTGTTGCGAGTGCCGATGCGATACCCGCAATGAGCTTTAGTATCGCATATACTATATACGATATCGCTTGGGATTGGATCACACGGCGGTCTAAGGTTTCCGCAACCTGACTCGCGTCTTCTGGGCGCGGACGCCCTGAGTGAGACCTGCCTATGCCTGCCGCCGTGAAAGACCGCCGCCACGAATTGCTAAGCCTGCTGGCGCCCACAGCCATCGCCGAGCGTTCGGCCCCTGTGAGTCTGCGCCAGTTCGCCATCAAGGCGGGCGTATCCGAACCGACCCTGCGCCATTTCTTCACCGATCGTCAGGGCGTGGTGACAGCGTTGATCGGATTTTTCGCCGAGGGCGCGAAACACTTTCTGGAACAGAGCAGCCAGCCTGAAGCCTCCCTGCACGAGGCCGTGTCCGGCTATGGCCATCTGGCGCTGGCCGGCGCGCAAAGCCGCCTGTTCGCCCAGGCCCATGGCTTCGCCCTTGTGGAATCCATCCATGATCCGGAGGTGGCGCGCACCTATCTGCAGACGATCATCGAACCGTCCCTGCAGGCCCTGGAGCACCGTCTCGCTCCCAGCGTCGACCCTGAAGGCTCCAATCCCGACCACGTCCGCCACGCCGCTCTGGCCCTGTACGGACCGACCCTGATTGCGATCCTGCACCAGCAGCTGCTCAAAGGGGATGAGATCCGGCCGCTCGACATGTCGGCCTTTGTCGCAGACCTGACAGCCCTTTTCACTGACGGCATGAAACCAGAGGCCAAGCCATGAGCCCCAGAGACATCCAGGCGCCCGAGATCTTCGCCCCCTCCGTCCAGCTCAATCTCAATATCCGGGGGCTGGGCCTGTCGGCCACGCTGGCCATCAATGAACGCTCCGCCGCCCTCATGAAGCAGGGGCGCAAGGTCTCGAAACTGGGGCTGGGCCAGTCTCCTTTCCCTGTTCCGGACGTGATGCAGAAAGCGCTGCGCGACAACGCTTTCCAGAAGGACTACCTGCCGGTTCAGGGCCTTTACGGGCTGCGCGAAAAGATCTGCGGCTATCTCAAGCGCACCCAGGGCCTCGATTTCGATCCCGAGGACATCCTCATCGGTCCGGGCAGCAAGGAGCTGATGTTCCTGCTGCAGCTTGTCTATTACGGCGACCTGCTGATCCCGACCCCGTCCTGGGTCAGCTATGCGCCGCAGGCCCAGATCATCGGCCGACCCATTCGCTGGCTGCCCACCGCGCCCGAAACCGGGCTGGGGGTCACGCCCGAGGTGCTGCACAAGGCCTGCCAACACGATCCCGACCGCCCGCGCCTTCTGATCCTGAACTCGCCGGGCAATCCCACGGGCACCGCCTACACGCCCGACCAGATGCTGGCCATCGCTGAAGCCGCGCGCGCGCATCGCCTTTTGCTTCTGTCGGACGAAATCTATGGCGGGGTGCAGTTTGATGGCCGACACCAGTCCGCGGCCCGCTATTACCGGGGCGGCACCATCATCTCCGACGGCATCTCCAAATGGGCGGGCGCCGGGGGCTGGCGGCTGGGCTTCTTCGCCTTCCCCAAATCCCTGAGCTGGCTCAAGGACGCCATGGCGGCGGCCGCGAGCGAGACCTACACCTCCGTGTCCGCGCCCATCCAGCACGCCGCCAAGGTCGCGTTCGAGGGCGGGCCGGAGATGGAGCTGTATCTGCACCGCTCGCGTCAGGTGCTCGAAGCGCTGGCGAACTTCGTCACGGAGCAGCTGACCGACGCCGGCGCCCGGGTCAATCCGATCCGGGGCGGCTTCTACGCCTTTCCCAATTTCGACCCGATCGCAGACGCCCTTCATGCTCGCGGCATCACCACCAGCAGCGAATTGTGCGAGCGCCTGCTGGAAGACACGGGCGTCGCCACCCTGCCCGGCTCCGCTTTCGGGCGCCCGGAGAGCGAATTGTCTCTGCGCCTCGCCTTCGTTGACTTTGATGGCGAGCTGGCCCTGCGCGCCCTGTCAGAGGGCGAAACGCTCGACGAAGCCTTCCTGAACCGGCATTGTTACCGGGTAATGGAGGGGATCAGGGCCATGGCGCAATGGGCGCGCGGCTGATCCTGCGCTGGGCGGTCTATGGATCTCGACTGGAATGCGGTGATGGCCGCGGAAGGGTTCTCCACCTGGATCCGGATCATGGTCTGGGTTGGAGTGGCCTGCGCCTTCTGGGTTTTCGCCATGCTGTTGCGCGGCGGCTTTGACGACATGCTCGACGTGATCCGCTCGCCCTACGCCACGGCCGGCGAGCGCGGACGCATGATGATGCGTCTGCCCACGCGCTTTCTTCTGCTGGTGGTCGCGGCGCTGTTCGGCGCTGTGAGTTTCGCCATCCCGCTATTCCTTCAGGGCGCGGTCGTACTGTTCCTCTGGCGACAGGCGACAGGCGGCTAGACAAAACCCCGCCTCTAGGAGACGGGGTTTCATCAGCCTGATTGGGGTCCGCGCTTACGCTGCGCCGGCATTGCGCTTGGGCAGCACCCAGTCGGGGCGCGGGAAATGGCAAGTATAGCCGTTGGGATAGCGCTCGAGATAATCCTGATGGAAGTCCTCGGCGTCCCAGAACTCACCCGCCGGGGTCACCTCGGTGACCACCTTGCCCGGCCACAGGCCCGACGCATCCACATCCTGGATGGTGTCTTCAGCGACGGCCTTCTGGGTATCGTCCAAATAAAAGATCGCCGAGCGGTATTGCGTGCCGATATCATTGCCCTGACGGTCCAGGGTCGTGGGATCGTGGATCTGGAAGAACAGCTCCAGCATCTCGCGATAGCTCGTCACGGACGGATCGAAGACGATCTCGATGGATTCCGCATGGCCGGTCTTGCCGGTCTTCACCTGCTCATAGGTCGGGTTCTCGGTCGTCCCGCCGCTATAGCCCACACGGGTGGAGATGACGCCGGGACGGCGCCGGATCAAATCCTGCATGCCCCAGAAACAGCCGCCCGCCAGAAGGGCGCGTTCGGTCGTCTCACTCATTTTACGGCCTCCTTACGGCCTGCCTTCACGAAGTCGATATAGTCGCCATAGCCTTCCGCCTCCATCTCTTCCAGCGGAATGAACCGCAAGGCGGCGGAGTTGATGCAGTAGCGCAAACCGCCCTGATCGGGCGGCCCGTCCGGAAAGACATGACCCAGATGACTGTCGGCATGAGAGGAGCGGACCTCGGTGCGCACCATGCCATGGCTGTCATCGCGCAGTTCGGCCAGCGCCTCTTTCGTGATCGGGCGGGTAAAGCTGGGCCAGCCGCAGCCGGATTCATACTTGTCCGCCGAAGCGAACAAGGGCTCGCCGGACACCACGTCAACGAAGATGCCGTCGCGCTTTTCCTCGAGAAGCGCGCCCGTAAACGGACGTTCGGTGCCGTTCTCCTGGGTGACATAGCGCTCTTCGGGGCTGAGCCGGGCCAGCGCCTCGGGCGTACGCGCCCATTTGGGATCGGTGCTCATCTCGGCCTCCTTGCCTGTCACATCCATATGGGCCGTCAAGCGATATGCGCCAGTCCGCTCTCCTCAATGTGAGGCGACTAGGCGCTGAGACAAGGGCTGAAGGCGGGGCTCAGAGCGCGCCGATGGCTTCCCACGGGAACTCCACCCACTCGCCGGCCGGCGTCTGTTTGCCGGCGATGACGCCCGAGACGCCGCCGGTCTTGTCGATCAGCGCAGCGACAATGGCGTCGGGATAACGGGCGCGCACCTCTTCCAGCGTGCGCCCTGAATCGATGATGTCATCAATGACGATCGCAGCAGCCTCCGGCGCCGCGCCATAGGCCTGCATCCGTCCCTGCGCGCCTTCCACGCCGTCAGCATAGGACATCAGCCCCAGCGAGGTCATCTTGCGCAGGCCCAGCCGGTGCGCCACCAGGGCCGCCGGGATCAGCCCGCCTCGCGCCACGCCCACCAGCACCGTATCCGGATCAATCGGCCCATGCCGCTGCGCGACCTGGTCCGCGATCGAGGCGGAGAGGGTTTCGATATCCGTCCAGCTGAGTTTGAGCATGTGAGAGCCTTTGGGTCGCTTTCCGACACCATCCGCCAGAACCTCGAGCACGACAAGGTCCTGTCCGACTTGAGGGTTCTCGCCAGCACTCCCCTTGTGAGCCGCCAAAGCTCCAGGATGCGGATGCCGCCTTATTTATGCCGGTAGGTATCCGACACAAAGTCCGTGAGTCCACCGGTATTGGTGACGGCGAATCTCCTCAGTCCGAGGCGGCCCCGGAGACTTTCGCTCGACAGGATGAACCGGATGCGCAGGTCCGCGCGCACGAAGGCGCCGCATTCCGCCATGTCCTGGGGCAGGATGAGATAGGCATCCCCGTCCATTCGCTCGGGCCGCGGCTCCAGAACGCAATCGGAGAACTCTCCGACATAGCGTCCGCTCTGCGAACTCGCATGATCGAGGGCGACATGAATTTCATCGGGAAGATCGGTCACGCCCGAGAGCCGGAAGATGCTCCGGGTTCCCTGATTCACATCTCCGACCCACTCGAACACCTCGCTGGTCGCCTCGATGCGGCCATCCGCTCGCGTGGACCTGGATACCCCAGCATAGCGATACACGTCGAAGGAAAAGTTGGTCAGATCGCCCTCCGCGCCAACTGCGACACGCCGCATGGAGACCTGGCCCGGAGCAACTCCATTCCCGGCAGACTGGCTGACCTGGCTTCGCCCCATCGTGAAGCGGAAGGTCAGGTCTGCACGCCCGAAATCCCCGCAGACCTCCAGGTCTTCAGCGAAGATGAGATAATCCCAGTCCGAGGCGCGGGCCGGATTGATCTCCAGGCTGCAGTCCGAGTAGTCGCCCTGGTAATTCCCTCTGAGACTGCCTGCGATGCTCACATCGATCGTCCTTGGCGCGCCGCCTCGTATACCGGCGATCCGAAACACGCTTTGCGTCGGTGCATCGGCGTCGCCTGTCCAGCCGAACGCCCCCCATGTGGATTGCAGATAGCTTTGCCCGGTTTCGCTATCGGTTTTCACGCTGGGACGAGAGGGGTTGTCCATCCCGGAGTACCGATAGTTGTAAAAATCCGTGATGCCGCCATCGGGTGACTGGACCATCCGGCTGAACCGGAGGTTTGAGTGCACGGGCCCCAGCTCCCCCTCATACAGAAGCTGGAGCAAGATATCGGCCCGTCCGCGAAAACCGCAATGCGTCTCGAGATCCGAAACGAGAACGACATACTCCCCGCCCCGCCGCCGCTCCGGAATGGCGGGCAACTCGCACCGTCTGTAGCCGCTTGGCGATCTGCCAGGCTGGGATTCGAAGTAGAAATCGGCCCAGACGCCATGAACCCGCGCATCCTCCTCCAGTCCCTGAACGACGAAATACTCCGAGATCGCGCCGACCGACGAACTTCCGATCCATTCCAGAATCAAATTGTCTTCCAGGCCCTGCGGTTGATCGATCAGATCCTCCAGGAAGGCTGGCACAGCCTCACCAGCTGCACTCTCGCTGACCTCGATATTGCGGAACCGGTCATAGCCTGCATCCGTCAGCGCCCCTTCCCGATCCAGGAAGAAGCGGCGCATTCTCAGTCCGGCGTCGACATCTGTTGGGTCGGCCAGGATCTGGAATCGCAATGACGCTCGGTCAAACGCCCCGCACGCTGCGAGATCGCCACGGACAATCAGGTACTCTGACCCGGAATACCGCTCGGGCCGGACAGGCAGCGAGCAATCGGTAAAGGCGTTCTGGTAGTCGCCTGAGGCCGCGCCCGAGATCGCAACATTGATCCGATGGGGCATTGATCGGTCCAGACCCACAATCCGGAAGATGCTGGCCTCGGGGTTGGCGGAATCACCCACCATGGACCAGGGGCCTGCCGTCACCACCTTGCGGATCTGATCCAGCTCACCCTCGATATGCAGAGACACCGGAATCTCGATCACCGCATCGGAATGCTCCGGCCTCAGACGCACCACGCCGGTCAGGCCATCCGCCAGCTCTTCCTGGATGTTGACTGAAAACAGGAGGTCCAGCGGTCTCTCGATATCCAGGAGGAATGAATCGGAAGGCCCGGCCAGAGGCCTCGATGCTTCAGATATACTCACCCAGTCAGGGCGGCTCAGCACCTGCAGCCTTCGGCTTGTTATCGAGTTCTCGTAGAATCTGTACGTTTCGGTGTTGAAGCTGTCTCTGTCGCGCGATGCATTGCGCGCGACATAGGTCCGCGGGCGGATCAAGATCACCCCGCCGACAATCACGCCGCCCTCCTGCAGATAGGAAATCGCCTTGTTGATGGAAATCTCCCCCGCCGGGACATGGTCGAGGGCTTGAGGCGGTCGCCGAGCGGTAAACCGCAAGGCGTCCAGAATCTCGTCAAACGAGGCCTCAGGCAGGGCGTCCCGAATGATCGCCAACGCCCCGGTCACGTGCGGAGCGGCCATGGATGTGCCGCTCAGATAGGTCAGTCGCGAGCAGAGGAAGCGGATATCCGGATAGGTTCCGACATAGGCTCCGACAGCCGAAGACACACAGTCTCCCGTTTCAGAGGGCGCCTCCGTGAAGGCAGCGGCCTCGATCGCCTCACCCGGAGCAAAGAAGTCCAGATCCTGTGATTGATTGGAGAAACCATTCGGAGTCGTGCCTGTGCCGGTCGAGCCCACAGAGACGACCTCCGGAATGCAGGCCGGCGCTGACAGCGCATTTCTGAAGCCATCATTCCCGCTTGCCGCTACCGTGAACACGCCGACCTGCGTGAGTGACTGGATGATGCTGCGCCGGGGATCAGTCGTGCAGGGCTGGCTGAACTCACCGCCGCCCAGGCTCATATTGATAACCGTGAGACCGAGCTCGTCCTTCACCGAATACAGCCATTCCAGAGCCTCGATCTGGCGGCTGGTCGGGCTCAACACACACTCCGCGTCCCGTCCGGGATAGAAGTCCTCGCACGCCTCTGAATTGAACCGGGAGAAGACCTGCACGGCCACCAGCTTCGCTGAGGGCGCGACGCCCCGAATGAAGGAGCGGTCATGAAACCTGCGCCCGGCTGCAATGCTGGCCACGTGAGTCCCGTGAAGGCAGCCCTCCGTCCCGTTCTCGGCATCCGCTTTCGCATCCAGGCACGGCAGGGCCAGGGTCGCCGATGTCAGGGAGGTTTGACGGGACACGCCGTTCTCGCACAGGGACGAACTTTCACCCTCGACACTCGAGCTGAAGCAGGCGCTGGCCTTAATCACATCCTGGAACATGACGTGGAAAGCGTCGACGCCGGTATCGAGCACCGCGACTGTGCTGCCTTGTCCTTCAAAGCCCTGCGCCCAGGCGCTCCACGCGCCAATGCGGTGCGTGGACTGGTCCAGTTGCGGCGCACTCAGGGCATCCTCGAAAACCCGCTCGACCTCGGGGTGACTGGCGAATCTCCCGATCTCCTCAGCTGTGGCGCGCAGGGCGAAGCCGGCGCTCAACGGAAACCGGGCATAGGGCTGTGAGAGCTCCGCCAAAGTCCCGGCGCTGGCGCGCAACTGGCCCTCACGACTCCTCACGTCGCGGATGACCTCGCGCATGCGGTCTTCAAAGCTGGCGCGCGCGGCCGCGCCGCGCACGTCCCCTGATTCCCGCAAGGCCCTTTGGTGCGGGTCATCGCGCAGCATGATGATGACGCCGATGCGCTCGCCTTCGGCTAGACGGTCCACGGACCGCTCTGAGACAGGTCCGGATATGTCCCGCACTAGCCCCGCAGACGGTCGTTCGGACTGCGCTTGCGCCGCATCCTCCAGGAGGCCAGACAGAAGAAAACAGAGACCTGCAATCAGGAATGATGTGCGCATTCCTTCCCCCCGGAAGACGACTAACGGCCTCACAATACCCGTTCTGGGGGAAACTCGAAGAGTTAATATAGTATTACAACATGAAAGCGCACTCCGCAGATCTGCGAAGGGCGCTCTGATTGTCCCGGGAAAGGGAGAGAGAGCCAGGCCTAGTCGTTGTCAAACCCGAAGTCGGTCAGCCCGCCCGCAGTGGTGACGGCGAAGCGGCGCATGCGGACTGTATCGGCAAGCACGGCCGCGTCTGCTCGGATTCGGAAACTCAGATCCCCGCGCCCGAAACCGCCGCAATCGATGAAGTCGGCCGCTCCGATGACAAACTCGTTCAGCCCGGCCCGGCCAGGGCGCAAGGTCAGGGAACAATCGCTGTAGGCGCCTGTAAACTGTCCATTGCCGGCTGTGGCGTTGGCGATGGCGATGTCGATGGAATCGGGAAGTCCGCCGACGATACCGGTTATGCGGAATACGCCCCGCGTGCCGGCCTGAGCGTCGCCAACCCATTCGAACGGCCCGAAGACAACCTCCTCGCGCCCCCCCGAAATGGCGGTCGGGGTCTGTCCTGCGCCGGCCTCGGCGTCAAAGCCGAAATCGGTGATGTCGCCGTCCGCGCCAAACGCCAGACGACGCACCTTCACTGCGGCAGGAAACGCGCTGAGCGGCGCCTGGATGCGGAAACTCAGATCGCCGCGCCCGAAGGCCCCGCAATCGGCAAGGTCCTCACGCAGGATGATGTAATCGCGCGCGCCTGCCCGCTGCGGGCGGATGGTCAGCGAGCAATCGTTGAAATCGCCCGCATATCCGCTCGCCGTCGCGTTCGCGATGGAGACGTCGATGCGGCTGACCGCGCCATTCGTCACGCCGGCGATGCGGAACTGGTTGGAGGTGGGCGCCGAGCTGTCGCCGGTCCACTCGAACGGTCCCGCAATCACCTGCCCCGAGCCATTGCCAAGATTGGTGGCCGTCACGCCCGTGGACACCGCGCCATCCAGATGAAAGTCGGTGAGCGCGCCTGTGTCCTGACGGATCTGGCGCTGCATGCGCATATTGTCGATATCGCCCAGTGCATAATTGACCCGGGAGGAATCCGCGGTCACCCGGAAGAGCACATCAGCGCGGCCGAACGCGCCGCAATCCTCGGTCAGGTCCTGGGAGGTGATCAAAAGGTCATTCTCACCGCGTCGCGCCGGGCGGATGGTCAGGCGGCAATCGGTGAAGGCGCCGTCATATCCGGATGAAGAGGCGTTGATGAGCGCCACATCGATCGTGATGTCATCGCCGCTGATCACAGGGCCCAGCCGGAATTCGCTGAGCAAGGCGCCTGTTCCGTCATGGGTCCATTCAAAAACACCGAACTCGGCCTGCGTCAGCGCCTCGGGGGCCAACACGGAACCCGGCCCCATCTCGGCGTAAAGCGCCGGTCTCCCCGCATCCGCTTCGCGAACGGGCGCGCGTGCCATCAGGCTTTGCGCCATGCCGGCGCCGCCCGACGGGTCATAGGCCGCGTCGGTGATGCCGCCAGACCGGTTGAACAGGAAACGGCGCATGCGCAAACCGGCGGCGTCGGCCCGGGCCACGCGCGCATCGATGAACACATCGGCGCGGTCAAAGCGCGGGCAATCGGTGAAATCCGCGGCGCCGATAATGTACTCGTTTCCTGAAAAACGCTCGGGACGAACCACGAAGTCACACTGGATGGACGCATCCGTCACCGTGCGGCCGTCCCGTGCGCCCCAGCGCTCGATGTCCGCGCTCAGAGCCACTGGCAGGCCTGAATCCAGACCCACGAGACGGAAGATGCTGCCCACACTCTCATCCGCGTCGCCCACCCATTCAAACGGGCCGAACCGGACGGTCTCATAGTCGAGCTCGACCGGCGTGGTGACGAGAGCCGTGACCTTGAGCCGGATACGGGTGGAGGACCCGTCCACGGAGAGCACCAGCTCACCCTTGTTGAAACCGTCAGACAGGCCGATCCCGTTCACCCGCAGGCGCAGCTGTCCATCAGAGATCAGCGTCAGTGCGGTCTGGGACACAGGCGCTCCGCTGGGCGCGCCGTCGCCTTCATAGAACTCTGTCGTCAACCAGTCGGGCTTGCTGACCACGCGCACCGTTCTGGACTGGCCGCTGGCATTGCGGATCGCGCGCGTCGTCGAATTGAAGGACGCCACATCGCTGGAAGTGTTGCGGGCGTCAAACCGGGTCAGACTGTCGAGCGAGACTGACCGCACCACCCCCGCGCCGTTCGCCAGGAAGTCATAGGCGGCGTCAACCTGGATGCGGGCGTGCACGCGCTGCGTATACCCGTCCATGACCGGCTCGCCCGTCACCTGCAGGGCCGTCAGCCTTTGCGCGACGCTGGTTGAGGGAAAGCCCTGATACAAGAGGGCGAAGGCGCCCGCCACATGGGGCGCCGCCATGGAGGTGCCCTGCAGCTCGCCATACCAGTGGCACACCCCGTCCTCATTGGGCTCGGTATCAGGCACCAGCTGGCAATTCTGGTTCTGCGGCGGCTCCTCGGTCAGAAGGGCCGCGAGAATGTCGACACCCGGCGCCAGAAGATCCAGGAAGTCTGCATCATTGGAAAAGCCGGCCACGACGTCATTGTCATTCACGGCGCCGACAGAAATGGCGGACGGGACGCAGGCGGGTTCACTGATCTTGTTGGCGAACCCGTCATTGCCGGCGGCGACGACCACCGCCACGCCTGCATCGGTGAGCTCCTGCATGATGACTTCATAGTCGGTGCCAAGGCATGGCTCCGTAAAGCCATCGCTGCCCAGGCTCATGTTCACGGCCGCCAGATTATAGCGATCGCGGTTGTCCAGGAGCCATTCCAGCGCGGCGATCTGGTCCGAGCTGAACGATTGCACGCATTCATGCTCTGCACGCGGCTCGCCATCCACGGTACAGGTGTCCCGGTCAAACCGGCTGAAGACATTGACTGCGATGATCTCGCTCGACGGGGCCACGCCCGACACGCCAGCGCCGCTCTTGAGCGTGACGGTGCTGCCGGCGGCGGTCGAGGCGACGTGCGTGCCGTGTACGCAGCCGTCAACCGCGGAGGCGACATCAAAGTAATCAGCGTCCAGACACGCCGTCGCAGCGTCCGCCGAGCTCTCCGCCAGCTGTTGATCCAGCCCGTTCGGACATGTCGTTGTGGCCGTCAGGTTCGCCGTGCTCAGAGTGCTGTTGAAACAGGCGCTGGCGGCGATGTTGTCGCGCACCATGGTGTGACGGCTCTCAATGCCGGTATCGAGGATGGCGACGGAGACATTGGCGCCCTCCACGCCCCGCGCCCAGACGTTATCCGCGCCAATCTGGCCCATCGAAGTGTCCGTGGCCGGGCGCATAATGCGGTCCTCACGCACTCTGAGCACCCGAGGATCGGACGCCAGACGGACGATCTCCGCCTGATTGGCGAGAATGGCGAAACCCGGCGTCACCCGGAAGGGCTGATAGCCCAGGCCCTGTCGGGACTGTTCAGATGCGCGCGCGCTTGCTCCGTAGACCTCGGTCAGGAGCGCATTCTGCAGGTCCGCGATCCGGCGCCGCATGGCGTCTCCGGCCGGGCCGTGATCGGCTCTCTGCACCGCCAGGTCCACGGGAATGTCCAGCGTGACGATGACCGGAACCCGTTCGCCCGAATCAAGCTGTTGCTGCACGCGCCCCGATACAGGGCCCTGAAGCCCTGCGAGGCCGGAGGCCATCTCCGGGCCGGGGCGGGACTGGGCCAGCACCGGTGCAGCGTGTCCCACCGTCAGGCTCAGGGCCGCTGCGGCGATCAGGAAAGGTTTCAGGGTCATCATGCTCAGCCTCGGCTCTCGGCGGCGGCGCGGGTCGGTCGGTGCAGCGTGTCCGCACTGACGCTGACCACCTCGGGATGGCGCGCCAGGCGCGTCGCTTCCTCTGCGGTCAGCCGGATTTCAAACGCATGGGTCATGACGAAACTCGCGCCGTAGACAGGCCGCGCCGACGTCCCGTCGGACAGGGCGCCAAACCCATTACGGCCAAAGACGTCCGCCAGCACGCGATCACGCTGCGACTCCAGTCGGTTGCGCGCATCATCCGTCGCGTCCACACAAACCAGGGATACGATATAGTTCGATCGGTCCAGACCGTTGAGGGTTTGCGCGGGCGCGCACGCCGCCAGGACCAGCGCCAGAAGCCCCAGAAGGGGCCGCAGTCCCGGATACGATGTCCAGCCAGTCATATGCGCTCCTCGAAAGGCGATCGGAACCCGGTCTGCAGTCTCGCCGCGTCAGATGGAGTATTCCTTAAACGCCCTCAAAAGGCGAGTGACTCCCGGGCCCGGTCATGTCCGGAGCACTGTGAATTCGGGGCGCATGCAGAAAGCCTCGGCGACACCGTTTTCGCCCTTCACCCCCGCCCCCGAAGAGGTCGCAAGGATGGACACGCAGCATCAGCGAGGATCGACCAAGTTGAGCGCGAGCGAACCAGCAAGAACGGGGAAAATGGTGCCCGGGGGCGGATTCGAACCACCGACACGCGGATTTT